>JBPYFC010000172.1:0-7744 GCA_051984705.1 Chthoniobacterales bacterium
CCATCGTGTCGGCAATGACAAACTTAGGTGACTCGACTTGCTCAAGTACATGCTTCTGCAGCGACGGACTGATGTTACCGAGCAGAACGATCGGAGTCCTCTTGTAGGAATCAGGCAGCTTGGGAGAAAATGTTTCAAAGACGTTTAATTCTACATTCAGCGTTCTTCGCAGGTTCATGTCCCACTCGTATTCCCCGGACCAACGGAACGTTTTGCCGTCAACAATCTGTAAGCCGGCCAGGTCGACACCCCGCGACTGGAAAAGCTCGATATGCCCCTTGGGAAAGTCGGAACCAACGATTCCTACCAGATTCACCGGCGAGAAAAAACTGGCGCTGATCGATGCGTAGGAAGCCGAACCGCCGAGGAGCTCTCGGTGTTCTTCCAGTTGTGTCTTGATGTTATCAATCGCGATGGAACCGACAATTAGTACCGGCATAAGAGGTTAAAGGAACCGCAGATTACACAGATTACACGGATTTTCTAGATTCCGGATCTTCGGTGCCGGAGTAACAACAATCGGCGTAATCTGCGGTTTTTAATCCGTTTTCCGAGTAAACGGAACAAAGACGACGCCGCAGAGATGTTCTTTGCGGATGTCGTTTCCGATTTTCTGAAACAGAACAAGATGCTGACCATGCCAGGTTCTAATCGGAATAATCATCCTTCCGCCATCAGCGAGCTGATCAAGCAACGGTTGCGGCGCGTGATCCAGAGCGGCTGCTACGATGATTGCATCGAACGGCGCGCGATCCAACCAACCATCATATCCGTCGGTCGCTCGGACAAGAACGTTGGTAAAACCTAGTCGCAGAAGATCCGTTTCCGCTCGCTCGGCCAGTGCGTCGACAATTTCAAGCGAATAAACTTCTTTCACGATTCGAGCCAGGACAGCTGCTTGATAACCAGAACCGGTCCCGATCTCGAGTACTCGATAATTGGGCTGCAACCTGAGCTGCTCGATCATGTAACCAACAATGTACGGTTGCGAGATCGTCTGACTGTATCCGATCGGCAGCGCGTGATCCTCATAAGCCCGGTCCCGTTGCGAGAACGGAACGAATTCGTGACGTGGCACGGACAACATCGCCTGCAACACTCTTTCGTCGGAGACACCCCTTCGGCGGATCTGATACTCCACCATTTGCCAGCGCAGTTCTTCAAAGTCGAGGCCGGTAGATTGACCGTTGTTCGACGTCATGAGTTCGACACGCAAAGTAGAACCGTCCCTCATTCCATGCAATGGAATGAAACGCCGCCATTGCCAACAGCGCCGGCACCGCTGGAGAACAGGAACGCCGACACCGTCGCATACGTCGTATACGTCCCATCGGTCCCATTCGTCTCTTCTTTCGGTGGAATAAACTGCCTCTTTCCCTTCTCCAAAAAAGGGGCTTATTCCCTTGGTCCCTCTATGAAAGCTCTCTATCGCTCTTGTCTTATGTTGATCGCGCTTGTTGCTCAAGGTTTCGCTGCCGAGAGCACATTTCAGAGCGGCCCTGCTCGAGTCCATTTGCTTGAGCTTTATACCTCCGAAGGGTGCTCGAGCTGTCCACCGGCAGAGCGTTATTTCACCACGCTGAAACAGAATCCATTACTCTGGAAATCGGTAGTTCCAGTCGCTTTCCATGTCGACTACTGGGACGGACTCGGCTGGAAAGACAAGTTATCGGCACCATCATTTACCGCGCGCCAACGCAGCTATGCTGCGGCCTGGGGATCCAGATCAGTCTATACCCCTGCATTCGTGCTTGATGGAAACGAGTGGCAAGAGCGCGATCTGGGAAACCTGGGAGCGACGGAAAACGTTGGGATCCTCTCAGCCAGTCTTGATAGGGCCGGCAACGTTCGACTCACTTATAAACCTGCGGATCCTAAGAATAGCCAATCGTTACGCGCGTATGTTGTCCTTCTAGGCATGGGACTTAGCTCCGATGTTAGATCTGGCGAGAACGCCGGCCGGAAACTGAGTCATGATTTTGCAGCACTCGCATTTGAAACCGGTGAAATGAAAGCCCAAGGCGAGGACCTAGTCGGAACGGTCCGCATTCCGGCTGATCGAATCCTCGCGGGTCGAACCGCGCTGGCAGTTTGGGTCGCTAACCATGATCGGCTTGAGCCGGTACAAGCGGTTGGCGGGCCGCTGTAAACGAAATCCGAACAGAAGGTCTCAAAGACAATTGAGATTTTCAGCCGATGGAATCCGAATTTAGCCAAACGCTTTTTGTCCGGATGAAAAAAGGAAACCTTTCTTATAATCTTCATGACCTTCTGTTCGTTTTCTAGTTTTCCGCGCCGCCGTGGATTCACCCTCCTGGCGGTGCTCGCCCTGGTCTGCATGCATGCGCACGCTGAAGAGATCGCGTTCGAAGGTGGCAAGATCGACGCACAGTTTGATGGTCAGCCAACTCAAGCGCAAAGGGGCGTTGCAACCCGTTGGATACAGAACGCGGGACGGGCAGTGGCAAATTATTATGGCAAATTTCCGGTGTCCGGCGCGGTTGTTCGGATATCGCTCGTTGACGGAACGAAGGCGCGTGGGGGTCATGCATCCGGTTGGAATGGCCCACGTATCCAGATTAGTCTCGGCCGTTCCGCCACCGACGCGACACTTGCGGACGACTGGGAACTCACGCACGAGATGTTGCACCTCTGTTTTCCGTCACTCGAGCGGCAACACCATTGGTTGGAAGAAGGCATGGCGACATATTGCGAGCCGGTCGCGCGCGCGCGTGTTGGGATAACAACCGCCGAACGGATATGGGGCGACATGGTGGACGGCATGCCGCAAGGGCAACCGCAAAGCGGCGATCGCGGGTTAGATTATACGCATACCTGGGGGAGAACATATTGGGGAGGTGCGCTTTTTTGCCTTCAGGCTGATGTCGAAATCCGGCGGCGTACTAACAATCGCTATGGACTCGAGCATGCGTTACGCGCAATCGCTGCTGCGGGGGGCACGATTGAGCACGACTGGGATATCGATCGAGTAATTGCAGTTGGCGACCTAGCCGTTGGTGTTCCAGTTCTTCGCGAGCTCTATGATCAAAACAAAGCGACTCCTGTAACAGTCGATTTGAACGCTTTGTGGAAGAAACTGGGTGTCACACAAACCGGAGACAAAGCCAGCTTTCGCGATGACGCGCCCCTGGCGTCGATTCGAAAGGCGATTACTGGAAACAACTGAGTGTCGGCGTATCCGCCTTCGCCAAGGCTACGGCGGACAGGTTGGGGTAGCAAAGCGGCAAGGTCATTTGCTGTTCTGTTGAGGTGCTCCATTCGGTTCCACCGGCTCGGTCCCGCGAGCCGCCCCGGTCATGAAAGCAACGACCTCGGACATGGTGTTTTGTTGCGGTGTTGTTAATGCAGCCCGGTGTCCGAGACGCATTACCTGAATCCGATCCGCAACTTCGAATACGTGCGGCATATCGTGGCTGATCAGGATGACTGGCAAGCCGCGGTCGCGAATCGTTCGGATCAGATTGAGTACCTGTCCGGATTCACGAACGCCAAGAGCAGCCGTCGGTTCGTCCATGATCACAAGACGACGCGCAAAGATTGCCGCACGCGCCACAGCCACTCCTTGACGTTGTCCGCCGGAAAGCTTTTCGACAGCGCTATCAATCGACGGAAGACGAAACTTAAGTTCGTCCATTTCTCGCTGGGCATCCCGTTTCATCCTGGCTTTGTCGAGGAACCGAAACCAGGAGCCCGCAAAGCTTTGGTGCCGGAGTTCGCGACCCAGGAACAGGTTGGTCGCAATATCTAGAGCCGGCGCAACAGCCAAGTCCTGGTAAACAGTTTCAATCCCCAATCTGCGAGCATCCAACGGGCTCCGGAAATGCACCGGAGCGCCATCGAGCAAGACTTGGCCCTCGTCAGGGATCACCGCGCCACAAAGAACTTTAATCAAAGTACTCTTGCCGGCACCGTTGTCGCCGACTACAGCCAGGACTTCGCCGGCGCGCAGTTCGAGATCAGCGCGATCCAAAGCCGTCACATGTCCGTACCGTTTGGTGATGGCCTGAGCCTCGAGCACCACAGTACCCTTCGGCGGTAGAGCTACTTTCTGCTGCGCATCCGGTTTCATCTTTGTCTTCGTCTCGAAATCTGGTCCAAAGCAACGGCGCTTATCACAAGGATGCCGGTCACCAGGTCCTGCCACAGTGGATCGATACCGGTCAGAGTCAGACCATTGCGTAGGACCGCCACTATCAACGTCCCAATCAGCGTCCCCCACAAACTGCCGCGCCCGCCAAACAGACTGGTTCCCCCAATGACCACAGCGGTGATGCTATCGAGGTTTGCATTCTGTAGTGCGTTTGGGTCTGCGTTCGGGATACGTCCTAAGGCCAGCCAGGCTCCAATCGCGTAGAGCAACCCGGCGAATGTGTAGACAGAGAGAAGTCTGGATTGAACCGGAATACCAACCAGGCGCGCGGCTTCTCGATTATTACCGATCGCGTAAACATGGCGGCCCCAAGCGGTCTGAGTGAGCAGATACCAGACCAGCAGGTAGAGCCCGAACATAATGATCATGCCGTACGTGACCGACGTATCGCCAACCGCGAAAGCATTTCCTGGCCAGGAAAGCAGTTCATCGGTGACCGGAAAAGCGCCACCTTGCGCAACCAGACGAGTAATGGCGGTGATTATCCCGAGCAAACCGAGTGTTACAATGAACGGCGGAAGCCACAGCCGGCTCACCAGCAGACCGGCAGTGAGCCCGAAACCGGTGCACAACACAAGCATCAGGAGCAGTGAGAGCACCGGATTCTGTTCTTGGGCAACCAGTTTGCCGGCAACTATCGTACCCAGGACCGCGATGCCACCGTTGGCCAGATCGATTCCGGCGGTCAGGATTATCATCGTTTGCCCGATTGCCAAGGTGCCAACAATGACACTCTGCTGAACCACCAAGGAGAGGTTGCCCGGAGCCAGGAAGGTGCGCGTACTCAACGAAAATACAGCGCAAAACGCTAGTAGCACAATCAACGGCCCGATCGTCGGTGCGGTGAGAAACCGAGCAAGCCCGCCAGCTTTCGGCCTGGCAGGCGCGCTTACTCTCATTGGCTCCGGTTCGGTAGCCCCCGGTGTCGCCTTTGTCCCCATCGCAGGATGAATGTAGAAACTTTAGGGTTCGTTTACCTGAGCAACAAATCTGCTAAACGAGGAGAGCCCATTCAAGCCCCAGCAGTTTTCCAAACCCCACTTCGTATCTTTTGAAGATAATCCGGGAAGCGGCTTATCCGTGATTAAAGTCGCTCCCGTGTTGATAAACCCAGTCGGTTTCTTGCCGGTTTTCACGTAGTCGACGACGTAGTCGACTCCTTTTGACGCCATTATTTTTGGGAACTGCATCACTGTTGCAGCTATCTTGCCACCCTTGACGTATTCGACGCCAAGTTTGCCACCGTCGATTGAAGTCAACACTATGTCCTTTGCTTTGCCCCGAGCTTTAATCGCAGCATACGCGCCCTCTGCCGCCGGTTCGTTAATTGTGTAAACCACATTGATATCTGGGTGGGCTGAAAGCAGGTTTTCCATCTGCGTCTGTCCTTCGTCCTGCGCGCCATGGGTGATCGCCTTACCAACGATCGCCGGATCCCCTTCTTTGATGCCGAACCCCTTCAAAAATCCGTCATGCCGTTGGGTATCAACCGAGCCGCCGGGAGTTCCATCAAGCATCGCCAGCTTCGGAGTCTTGTCCCCGAGCGCTTTCCGGGCATATTGACCCTGCAGCACGCCAGCCTCGAAATTGTCAGTCGCCAGCGTCGCATCAACCGCATCCGGCGGATCGGTCGCAGTATCTAACCCGATGACCAGAATGCCTTTATCGCGTGCTTTTTTAATGACACCCAACATACCGGTCGAATTATTCGGAGTAATTAGAATTCCTTTCACGCCAGCGCTAATCAGGTCCTCAACTGCCGCGACCTGTCCTTCGTTGTCGCCATCAAACTTGCCGAATCGCGCGATTAATTTTGCACCGTGTTTTGTGGCCTCGGCGTTGGCCGCCTGGCGAAGCTTGACAAAGTAGGGGTTAACTTCGGTCTTGGTAACGAGTCCAATCAGAATCTGATCACCGGCTGCGGCTTTCGCCGTTTGAGCCGAGTGAGCAAAGAACAGGGAGAATACCGCCAAGGAAGCGGTGCAAAGCGCCGTGGCGCGGGGGATGATCATGCGCATAAAAGAATGGGTAATTGTGGGGGATTTGGATTGAGCGAGCAATGTTTTTGCACCCGTAGGCTGAGTTCTGTCAACACATAAGTAAATCGGAATGATTTATTATTTGACCCTCGATGACCGCTCCTTCTAGACTCCCTGCCACGATCCCCGTGTGATCGCCTGAACCATTGCAACGGCTGCTCGCCTGATTTTTTTCGGAACGGAGCCACAGACAATGTCGTACGTCCTATCCTCGCTAACATCACTTCCCGCGCGGGGAGTGGACGCGAGTCGTGGAACCAATCAGGCCGGTGTTAAACGGTATAACGAGCGCTTGGTGCTTTCCCTGGTCCGGAGTCACGGCAGCCTTTCGAAAACCGAAATCGCCCGTCGGACCGGGCTGTCGCTTCAGGCAAGTTCAGTGATCATGAAGCAGCTTGAAAACGATGGTCTGTTGATCCGCGAAGAACCGGTCCGCGGTAAGGTCGGCCAACCTTCGGTTCCGATGTCGCTCAATCCCGAAGGCGCTTTCTCGATAGGACTCAAGTTTGGCCGTCGCAGTGCGGACCTTGTTCTGATGGATTTCACCGGAACAGCTCGGCGCTCAACCCGAGCAAACTATGCTTATCCTACGCCGGGCGAACTGGAACGGTTTGTGCGCTCAGGGATCAAAGAAATCACAAAAGACCTGAACAAAAAGCAGGCTCGAAAAATCTGTGGCCTTGGTATCGCAGCTCCATTTGAGATGTGGGGCTGGGAAACTGAGGTCGGTGCGCCCCATGACGTACAAGAGACATGGCGAAAGTACGATATTAAGACCGAGGTAGAACGGCTTGTTTCCTGGCCTGTTTATTTTTGCAACGACGGTACAGCAGCTTGCGCCGCCGAGCTGGCGTTCGGTAAGCGCACCACCTATACGAACTTCTTATACGTTTTCTTTGCGACTTTCGTTGGAGGCGGCGTCGTCTTAAACGGCAGTCTTTATCCCGGACGCGCGGGCTATGCTGGAGCGTTCGGATCGGTTTTGGTGCCTGCGCCAGATGATCTCAATGGTACTTCTACAAAAAGCCTGATCCGTTGCGCTTCCATTTACATCCTTGAAAATATGTTGAAGAACGAGGGCAAGGATCCATCGATTCTGTGGCGATCGCCCGATGATTGGAGCGAGGTGGGGCCTACCCTGGACTTATGGCTCAACCAGGCGACCACCAATCTTAGTATCGCGATCAGCTCGGCCATCTCCATTATCGATTTCGAGGCTATCGTGATCGACGGAGCCTTTCCGCAGGCGGTCCGTTCCGCTGTGGTCCTGCAAACTCGAGAGAAACTCAGTCGTTTGGATCTGCAAGGGCTGGCTCCAGTCGATATTGTGGAAGGAACCATCGGTAGCGGAGCGCAGGTGTTAGGAGCAGCGAGCCTACCGCTCCTGGCCGGTTTCTCCAGGGATCGAGATCTATTATTTCATGTGGCGGCCTAGTGGTTGTGGAGCGTTGGGTATCCGTCACCGGGCGCTGCTCGCAGCGCCCTTCCAAAGGCGGAGCGATGGCGCGATTCGAAGTCTTGGAGGTACATTGCT
>JBPYFC010000173.1:0-11297 GCA_051984705.1 Chthoniobacterales bacterium
TGCCCCGGCTTAAACGCATGACAAAAGGCAAATCCGCAGCCTGAGATGTGAACCGTTCCGGACGGTCTATCTGCTCGGGAACAGCTCAGCCAAGCCTGCGCGTCCTCATCCATGGTAAATACGTAATCCGTGTGCTCGGTAACAACCCGCAGTGTGTCCCCCGGCCGCAATTGCTCGAGCGCGAATTCATCGACGCTCGATTCTGCGTACCTCGAAACGAATTGTTCCCAATCTGCAATAGCCGCTTTCATCGGCAGATCCAACCTAAACAAAAATCTATATCATCCAACCTAAACAAAAATCTATATCATCCCTAGATAGATAGGTAAAGGCGTCTGGTTCCGAGTTCTGGGTTCCGAGTTCCGGGCTGCTATTCATATCGGAGCGCCTTAACCGGATCGAGGCGAGCGGCAAAATACGCAGGAATAATCGCTGCAATCGAGCAGATCAGAAATCCGCTCAAGCATATAATTGCAACATCATGGGGAACTACCTCGGCAGGGATTTCTGGGAATTGATAGATTGCCGCAGGGAACAACTGAATGTGAAACGCGCTGGACAGCAGATCCCGCACCTCGTTGCGGTACTGCACAAGAATCATTCCCGAGGCCAGACCAATGATGGTGCCAAAGAAACCGACGATCATGCCTTGGGCCAGAAAGATCCACATGATCTGATTCACCCGGGCCCCAAGAGCTTTCATGACGCCGATCTCGCGCGTCTTTTGGACGGTCGTCGTAATCAACGTGCTCATGATGCCGAAGGCTGCGACGATCACGACGAAGATGAGCACAAAGAACATCGTAGTCCGCTCGACACGGATCGCGTCGAAAAAATCCTTGTTCAAATCCATCCAGGTAATTGCTTCAACCGGCGGCTTCAGGAACTTGTTCAGACGGTCTTTGACAACTTCTGCAGTGTAGGGGTCGTTCGTTCGAATTGCGATGGTGTGGATGCCGCTGCCCAGGTCGTACGCTTCCTGAATCAGATGCATGGGCACGATCATGAAGTCTGAGTCGTAGGCATAGTGCCCCGAACTGAAGATCCCAGTTACAGTGATGTCCTGGGGCAATATCAGCTCTCGGGCTTTTTTGATTTCGTCGTGATTGTCAGCCTTGCCCTCCGCACTATCGAGGGCCTTTTGGGCATCGTTCAGGTTGTGCGGAGAATAAACCTCGACCACGTCGCCAACGGTTACTCCGAGCTTATTGGCAAGCTCGGCACCCATGACGCAGTTGTCTCCGCTGAGATCGTATTCGCCCGCGATCAGGTATTTTTTGAGATCAGCAACTTTGTCCTCCAGCGCTGGATCAACCCCGCGCATCCAGGGAGTTTCTCTCACGTTTTGCGACGATTGGACAACAACTCTGCCTTGAGCCGACGGTGCCGCTGCAACAACCCCCTCGGTTTTGAGTGCCTGCTCCATGATCGGTTTCCAATGGTCCAGTACCTGATTGCTTCGAATGAAAACATGGGCATCAAAACCAATAATCTTCCTTTGCAACTCGCGCTCGAACCCCGTCATCACAGAAATCACGATAATAAGCACCGCGATCCCCAGCGTAACGCCAATGATCGATATCAATGTGATGATTGACAGGAACGTGCGTTTAGGCCGCAGGTAACGGAGCGCAAGGAATTGAGCAAACGGGAGTCGAATCTTTTTTACCACGAGTCGGTGAAATTAGCCTAGCACGGGAAAAATGGTAGGGGTAGGGTCGCGCTTCCGCAGGACCTGAGCAAACGGTCTTTGCCTACCGCCTGAAAAACCTCCCATACAACTGCAATCGGGCCTGGATAACGACATCCCGAACCGCCGACTCGAATGGCGCGCCTCTCTTCTCGACTAACGGATTCGCCAGGAAGAACGTCAGGAAGGCAAGGATGGCGAGGAGAATAAAGTAACTGCTGTAGCGCGTTACCTGGAAAAAGCCGATCGAGAATTCATGATCGCCAATTGCATCCAAGAAAATGCCCCAGAATATCGGCGAAAGGCCAAGACTGAGGGAAGTAAACACAGTAAAAAGCGAAAAGAAATGGTTGCGGCCCATCACCGGCATCGTGTCCATAGCAATACGCGTGTTCGCGATTGAGAAGAGTCCACCCGCAGCGCCGAGTACCAGATAATTGAAGGCAACCAATTGGGCCAGTGCTGGGACCGTTCCACTCGCAACCAGGATCCAAAACAGGATTCCCCAAGTATAAAGGGTTAGCGACAATCGTAACAGCGGCTTGCTTCCGGTTTGTTCGAGGACACGGCCAAAGAAAGGCACACTGGCAAACGCTCCAATTGCGGCCCAAAGGGTCATCGCCAGAATCTGGCCGGCCGTGTATCCGGCCTTTCCTTGAAGATAACCGATGACAAACGCCCCTAGGCCACCCACGATCGAGTTGTAGACGACGTTGAAAATCACCAGCTTGGCAAATGGTGGATGCTTCATCATCGCGACCCAGGGTACAGGCTGCGACGAAGTTTTGGTTTGCTCCCCGATCTCGATATCCGGAAGTTTTTGGATGAAATAAAGGCTCAACGTTCCTGCGCACGCACTGATAAAGAATAAGAGAGCGAACTGCCAGCGCTCCGCTCCCGACCAGAGAACCACCGTGGAAATCGCGATTGCGAAAACGCCACCAAACTGCATGCAAAGCTGATCAAACCGGAGAAACGTACTCCGAGCGGCCTCGGGTACCAGCGCAGTTAACCAGGGCAGCCACGCTCCGGTGGAAACTCCGCGAAGAATAGTGAACGCGCTAAGGCATCCGAGCATCAACGCGACCTGGGTTGGAAGATCCAGAAAAGAAACCATCGGCAGAAGCGCCAGAAGAAAAAGCATGACTGCCCGCGATGTCCAGCCGAGCAGCACGAACCCCTTGTATCCGATCTTCGGAATGAAATACGCCGTCGGAAGCTGAAGGATCGTCATCAGCGGCGCCAAGGCAGCCACTAATCCGATAATGGTCGCACTTCCTCCGAGCGCTTTCGCGTACAAGACCATCGGCGCCCCACAAGTGATTTGGAAGTTGACCGCATTGAAAAAGCTGAACCGATAGGAGTTCACCGCTTTCGGTGGAACGCCTGCTTCCGGGGAGGTTATGGCGACCGATGGCACGTGGGTGGAGGGGCGTTGCTCGCAACGCCCGTTGGGCGAATCATTCTTTTATGGCGTTAATTGGCCAGTCCAGGCTTGGGCGTTGCAAGCAACGCCCCTCCAAACAAACCGTGACCTAGCACAAACCAACCTCCCTACAACCTCGGCTTCAATTGTGGAAACAAAATCACGTCGCGGATCGATTCTGCGCCGGTTAGTGTCATCACCAGGCGATCAATCCCCAGCCCGAACCCGCCAGCCGGAGGCATCCCATGTTCTAGAGTCAGGAGGAAATCTTCGTCCACGTTCTGAATTTGCTCTCCTGCTTGCTCCAGCAACCTCTGCCGCTGAATCGAGGGATCGTTTAATTCGGAATAGCCCGGAGAGATTTCGAATCCGTTGATCACAAGCTCGTAAACATCAACCAGCGCCGGCGTTTCTGCGTTCTGTTTTGCAAGCGGCACCAATTCCTTTGGCAAGTGCGTAACAAACAAAGGATCGACCGTCTTCTCTTCGATCAGCTTTTCGAACAGCTGTTGGGTGATCTCGTACTCCTGCATGTGTTCGTGCAGTTCCACCCCAAGCTGCCAGCAACGCGCAATTTTTTGATCCCGAGTGAGCGAGTACCAATCCTTATCGATGTTTCGGATTAAGTCTTCGTACCTGGCTCGTTTCCACGGGCGCGAAAAGTTGATTGTTCGCCGGACGCTTCCGTCCGGATTCTTGTGTTCCACCTTCAACGACCCAGTCAGACTCTCGGCCAAGGAACAGATGAGCTCTTCCACCAGATCAGCCATCAGCTCGAAATCAGCGTATGCCCAGTAGACTTCGAGCATTGTGAACTCCGGATTGTGTCGACGCGAGATTCCTTCGTTTCGGAAGTTGCGGTTCAGCTCAAATACTTTGGAGAAACCTGCGACCAACAGACGCTTCAAATAAAGTTCAGGCGCAATTCGCAAGAAAAGATCCATTCCCAGTGAGTTATGATGGGTCTTAAACGGCTGCGCAGCGGCGCCTCCCGCGATCGGTTGCATAATCGGTGTCTCGACCTCGAGAAAGCCTCTATCTTCCAGAAACCGGCGAATCCGCCGGACGATCTGGATTCGCTTCAGGAAAATTTCACGCGACTCAGGGTTGGCAACCAGATCAAGATAGCGCTGCCGGTATCGCATTTCGACATCGGCAACTCCGTGCCACTTATCAGGTAGCGGCCGCAAAGTCTTCGATAGCAGCCGAAAACTTTTGGCTCGCACCGTGGGTTCTCCGGTTTTGGTGACAAAGCATTCGCCTTCGACTCCAAGGAAATCGCCGAGATCGAGCAGTTGGAAAACCTCTGCCTGGTCAGGCGGCAATTCTTTCAAATTTATGTAAACCTGCAGCCGGCCAGAAATATCGCTCAGGTCGAGAAACTGGCTCTTGCCCATGTTCCGATGGGCGGTAATTCGCCCGGCGATTCTCACATTCTTCCCTTCGGCAAAATCGTTCCGAATCTGACTGACAGAGCCAGACACATCGAACCGAGCACCGAAGGGATCTATTGCGCGCTCAACCAGTTGCTGAAGTTTCTGGCGACGAATCGCCAGAAGATCGTGCTCTTCCATTAGGCATCAACCTTCGAACGTTCCGTGACGTTCGTCGATGATCACATCGCGATAAGTCTTGCCGGACGGAATCATCGGCATGACATGCTCCGTGTAAGGAGTCATCACATCCAGGATGTAACATTCGTCGGCTTCCAGCATACGCTGCAGAGCTGCCCGAAGATCTTTCTTGTGCGTCACACGTTCGCATTTGACGCCAAATCCGTTACAAAGCTCCACGTAATCTGGATAAATCCTCTCCCTGTCTCGCGGATCTCCAAGAAAGGTGTGTCCCCGGTTGCTGTTGTAGAACCGATCCTCCCATTGCACCACCATTCCGAGATGTTGGTTGTTCAAAATGATCGCCTTGGCCGCAATCCCTTCAACATGCGCGCATGCCAGCTCTTGAATGTTCATGAGGAATGATCCATCCCCATCGACGTCGATCACCGGCAAATCCGGTCTTCCCACTTTAGCGCCAAGGGCTGCCGGGAACCCGAAACCCATGGCTCCAAGCCCAGCAGAGGTCAGGAATTGCCGCGGCTGGCTGAAATCATAATATTGGCCAGCCCACATTTGATGCTGGCCGACTCCGGTCGTGACGATCGCATTTCCGCCGGTCAACTCGTGAAGCATCCGAACCACGTACTGTGGTAGGATCGCATCTTCCGTATCCTGAAAATCAAGCGGGTAGCGCTCTTTCCAGCGTTGGATCTGTTTCATCCATTCGGGATACAGCCCCGAGAAGTCTTCCGAGCGACTAAATCCTCCCTCAGCTAATAACCGATTCAACTCGCCCAACGCGAACTTGATGTCACTATGAATCGGAAGTTTGACCACCTTGTTTTTGTTGATCTCCGAGAAGTCGACATCGATGTGAACTATGGTGCCGTGCTCGGCAAATTTCTCCACCTTACCGGTCACGCGATCATCAAAACGGACACCGAACGCCAGGAGTAGATCCGACTCATTCACCGCGCAATTGGCGTAAACAGTGCCGTGCATGCCGAGCCATTTCAGCGAAAGTGGATGCGTCT
This sequence comes from Chthoniobacterales bacterium, assembly GCA_051984705.1. GTDB lineage: Bacteria > Verrucomicrobiota > Verrucomicrobiia > Chthoniobacterales > JAFAMB01 > JBKPBY01. The sequence continues at coordinate 5,707 of JBPYFC010000173.1, forward strand.
CCGGAAATCCGCCGATACCCATCAGCGTTGTGGCGACAGGAATGTGCGTCCGCTCCGCGAACTCGCGCAGTTCGTCCGCGGCATTTCCTGAAATGATACCGCCGCCGGCGTAAATCATTGGGCGTTTGGCTGATTTGATCAGCCCGACCACTTCATTAAGTGCCACCGGGTCGGCCTTTGGAGGTTTCTGATAGCCGCGCAGATTCAGTTCGGTCGGGAACACTGGATGAGTGATCGAGTTCTGGATGTTCTTTGGAATGTCGATTACCACCGGACCAGGGCGCCCCGTTGTAGCGATATAAAACGCTTCCTTAACGATCCGTGGGATATCGTGAACATCGACAACCAGATAACTGTGTTTCACGACCGATAACGTCATTCCGAAGATGTCGGTTTCCTGAAACGCTCCACGACCGATCATCTCTTGAGGGACCTGTCCGGTGATAGCGATCAGCGGAACAGAATCCATGAACGCATCGGCAATTCCGGTCACCAGGTTCGTCGCACCAGGGCCCGAAGTAGCCATACAGACTCCGGCTCGGCCGGTCGCCCGCGCGTACCCTTCCGCCGCAAAAGCACCACCCTGTTCGTGTCTCGGAAGGATGGTTCGAATCTTTCGCGAACGGGTAAGAGCCTGGTGAATCGGCATGCTCGCACCACCAGGATACGCGAAAATTACCTCTACACCCTCACGTTCCAGCGCGGCGACAAGGATCTCGGCGCCATTCATCGTTTCGCCCCGTTCAGGGCTCGGATGCGGGACAGTAGCCGATTCGCGAGAAGTGGAAGTTTTCATAGACGGAGTCGTCTAGTATACGGGACCGAAGCCGACGGGGCAACTGGGAGAAAATGGGAGGGGCAGGATGGCAGGATAGGACCAATGGGACCAATAGGACCAATGGGATTTATTTGCGACGATTTCGTCGCGCACGGCTCATGCGCTCGCGAACACCCCCGTTTTGAAGGAAGTCCTTTTCTAGGTAGCGAATCTGCTGATCCAGAAGGTAGTTAGTTTGGTGAACGAGACAGACAGCGATGTTTGCGACAACTTCGGCAGGACGGGTCTCACAGACCTTGCGAAAATGCCCGTAAGTCACGTCAGGGCGGCTACCAAGTCGCCGGACAAAAAGTGCCTCATGGCTATCTTTGGCCCAGACCCTGAGCTTTCCCGTCCGAAGAAAGTCGTAGTAGTCGCGCAGGAGTTCATCCAGGCTCGCGCGAGCAATTCCAGTTAGTTTGAGCTCTGTCTCCTTCGATGTCCCGGACGCCCTGCTTCCTTCCAGAATATTCTCTTTTCCGGAGCGCGCCGCCTGGATCATCTGATCGATCGTGCGATTTCCCCTCTTCAAGAATCGGCAACAAAATCCACACGTCAGGTCATACACGATCTCCGCCTTCCGATATGATAGAAGGTTTTCATAAGCGCCATGCGGCGGCAAGAACCCTTCATTGTCTTTTTCTGACATTGGTCCTATTGGTTTTATTGGTCCCATTCTCTCATTTCATAACACAATTGTTTACTGTTATACATAACGCCACCCTCGTCCTACCTGACCGCCTGGTGTCTTCGGCGTGGCTGGCCTTCGACGCGGGCAAAATCACTGCGATAGGGACAGGTCAGTCGCTGACTGAAACCGTGCTCATCGACGCCAATGGCTCCTATCTCGCCCCGGGCTTTGTCGACATCCACGTTCATGGCGGTAACGGCGCCGACTTTCTAGACGCGACGCCCGATGCGTTCCAAACAATCTCAAAATTCCACTCTAGCGGCGGTACTACTTCCCTCGCCCCCACCGCTGCGACCGCGACTTACCGGAGGTTCGAGGAAGTGCTGCACAGTGCAGCTGTTGCTAAGACGCCGGGTCGATTGTTGCCGGCACATTTGGAAGGACCGCACTTATCCAAAAACAGAGCGGGCGCGCAGGACTACTCATTGTTTAGCGAACCGACAGCGAAAGAGATCGAGTGGATCAAAGAACGAGCTTCGGAGATTGGAACGATTACAGTGGCGCCGGAACTCCCGGGTGCACTGGATTTCATTCAGGGGTGCGCACAAGCCGGCATCTTGATGAGCGCCGGACACTCCGAAGCGATGGACGAAGAAATGCAGGCCGCCGTCAGCTTTGGCCTTAGAAAGGCTACTCATCTTTACAACGCAATGGGCACGGCAAAGAAAATCGGCCTCTTCCGCCAGGCCGGTTTGCTTGAGTTCGCGCTGGGCACACCGGAACTCTACGGAGAACTAGTTGCAGACGGATTTCACGTTTCGCCCACTCTGATGAGACTGGCCTACCAAGCGAAAGGAGCCGATCGACTTATTTTGGTAACAGATGCACTGGCCGGTGCCGGTCTGCCGGAAGGGGCAGGCTTTCGGCTCGGCAACTATCGATGCAGAGTTGGGCCGGGGTACGGCGTTCTCGAAGATAAATCCGCCCTCGCAGGCAGCCTGGCACGCATGATCGATCTTGTTCGCAATATGACGACATTGGCGGATGTCCCGCTGCATGAGGCCGTCCGGATGGCTTCACTGAACCCGGCAAAATCTTTGGGATGGGCTGACCGGATCGGGTCGCTGGAGGTGGGAAAGTATGCCGATCTCGTACTTTTCGATGACCAATTCCGAGTAACCTGCACCATCGCCAGCGGCGAAGTCGTCTACCGAAATCGATGAACCTTTATCGGGCGCAAAAGCATGCGCTGTGCTATGGAAAGGTCATTATGACGCGACGCGAAGCTATCAAAACTGTTGCCCTGACTGCGGGCGCTATCGCAGTGGCTCCGTCACTGGTGGACGGACAGAATACGGCTCAGGGTGGCGCTGGCTACCCGTTCAAAGTTCCAGACCTCGGCTACAGTTACGACGCACTGGAACCATACATCGATGCCCAGACGATGCAGATTCACCACGACAAACATCACAACGCCTATGTTGAAAATCTCAACAAGGCTTTAGCTGACGCTCCGGACGCGACAAAAAAAATGACCGTTGAAGAACTCCTGGCTAGTCTCGACACGCTCCCGGAAAAAATACGCACGGCCGTTCGAAACAATGCTGGCGGCCACTATAATCATTCGTTGTTCTGGAAAATGTTGAAGAAGAATGAAAACGGAAAACCGAGCGGCGACCTGGCCAAAGCAATCGATACTTCGTTTGGAAGCTTCTCTGCTTTTCAGGAAAAATTCTCGGACGCAGGCGCTAAAGTCTTTGGTAGTGGTTGGGCATGGCTAGTCCTGAAAGATGGCAAGACACTTGAAATCGTGAGCACACCAAACCAAGACAGCCCAATTTCGCAAAAGACGACTGCCCCAATTCTCGGACTCGATGTTTGGGAACATTCCTACTATCTGAAACATCAGAACCGGCGTCCGGAGTACATCAAAGCTTTCTGGAACGTCGTAAATTGGGACTACGTAGCGGAGCGTTATTCTTCAGCAGTGAAGGCATAAAGGGTGGCTCGTCTGTTTGACCTGAACCCGCAGCAACTCGAAGCGGTCAAGGCGATACGTGGTCCTGTTTTGATTCTGGCCGGTGCAGGGACCGGCAAGACTCGCGTGATCACGACCCGGATCGTGTACTTGCTGCATGAAGGGATCGCCCCCGAGCGAATTCTGGCAGTCACGTTCACCAACAAGGCTGCCAGCGAAATGCGCCAACGCGTTACCGCAATGACCGAGCGCGGTCAGGCGAGCAAGCTCACCATCTCAACATTTCATTCCTTGTGCGTCCGAATCCTCCGTCAGGATATTGACAAGCTTGGCTACAAAAAGAACTTCTCGATTTATCCAGAAGGCGATCAGTTAGGATTGATCCGCAAAATCATCCCGCGCCTTGCCGCAAAAGATGAAAAATTGGATCCGTTGCAGGCGCGAAACCTGATCAGCAGAGCCAAGAACCAGCATTGGGTGATCGACGAAAAGACCTTGGCCGGTGCGGTCTTTCAGCGCTACCAGGAGAATCTGAAGGGCCTCAATGCAGTCGATTTCGATGATCTATTGATCTTTACTGTCCGGCTGCTGGAACAGTTTGATGATGTACGCGGCAAATGGCAGACGCGGTTCACCTATCTGATGGTGGACGAATTCCAGGATACCAACAAACAACAGTTGGAGCTGGTCCGGTTGCTCGCTGGATCTGAACGCAACGTCTGTGTCGTTGGCGACGACGATCAAAGCATCTACGGCTGGAGAGGAGCCGAAGTCTCAAACATCCTGGAGTTCGAGCATCATTTTCCCGGGCCAAAAATATTAAAACTGGAACAGAACTATCGCAGCACCAACGCGATTCTCGGCGCAGCCAATAGCGTGATCCGACTCAATCCACGCCGTCGGCCAAAATCGCTCTGGAGCAGCAACGGGGAGGGTTCAAAGGTCAAGGTCGTGCAAGTCCCGGATGATCGAGAAGAGGCCAGTTATGTGGTGAATGAAATCCAGCGTCTGCAATTGGTTGAAGGAGCTCGTTGGAACGAAATCGCCGTGATTTTCCGCATGAACGCGCAATCGCGACTGCTGGAAGAAAACTTCCGCAGACTGCAAATACCTTACCGGATCGTTGGCGGACGTAGTTTTTTCGAGCGCAGAGAGGTCAAAGATTTACTCGCTTACCTCACCTGCATGATGAATCCCGATGACGACACGAGCCTGTTGCGGATCATTAACACCCCGGCTCGCGGCATCGGCACATCGACGATCGAGCTAGCAATCGAAGAAAGTGTCGCCACTAAGCGTTCTTTGCTCCAAGTACTGCAGCAGGCGTCCAGCGGTCCCCCGAGCGCTTTCGGGGCTGCCGCCGACAGCCAGCGCGCTTCTTCGGACCAGCGGCAGGGGCCTGCCGCCCTACAGAACCTCCTGAGCCAGCGAGCGAAAGACTCGATTTCCAAGTTTCTGAGTCTGGTCGACCGCTATGAGACAAAATTGACGGAGCCAATGATCGATCTGTCGGCGGTTGTCTCGGATTTGTTTGCAGAGATTGGCTACTTCGATGATCTGCGACGAAGCTGCAAAACACCAGAAGAAGCGGCCGATCGCGAGGAAAATGTTCGCGAATTAATCCGCGCGCTATCGGACTACCAGCGACGCTCCGCCGATGGCATCCCTGGTTTCCTCGCAGAAGTATCGTTGGACCAGGAACGGGAGGAGGTAAAAGAGGCCGTTTCCGATGGTGTGACGTTAATCACCTTTCATGCGGCGAAAGGTCTCGAATTCAAGCACGTCTATCTCATCGGGATAGAGGAAGGACTTTTGCCACACGATCGCTCTAAACTGGAAGGGAATCTCGACGAAGAACGGCGTCTCTTCTATGTTGGCATTACCCGCGCAAAATATGGATTGACGATCACGCACTGCGGATCGCGAATCCGCTACGGAAGCACCTCTCCCTGTCAGCCAAGTTCGTTCTTGAAGGATTTAGATCCGCGATTCGTTGAGCACGTGAACTATCATGAATTGATGAATCGGCCCGCGACAGAGACCACCGCACGCATTCATTTTGCAAAAATGAGGGAGCTGCTGGGATGAGTGTTAGGGTTAGTGCTAGTGCTGGTGCTAGTCTGAACCGTTGGCTTTATACTAGCACTAGCACTTACACCTCCTCT
>JBPYFC010000174.1:0-3180 GCA_051984705.1 Chthoniobacterales bacterium
CCGAGTAAAACAGCATGTGCCCGCATTTCAAAGTAGCGCCCGGATGGGTGGGGGATTCCACAATTTCAAAAACCCGGGTTTGTGGACCGGTCGTGTGCCCGGATTCCGTTTGGGCAACCAGGATGTAAGCGATACGTCTGTTGCTTTCGGTCAGATGTACCTCCCCGAACAGGGCCTTTCGCATCCGTTTGCAGGGTTGATCGGGCCAGATATTCTGGCAGAGCACTCCGCAATCCTCGATATCGGCCATCGAGCTCTTTACCTGAAGCAAAACGGAAAACGAGGGTAAAAAGAAGTAACGTCATCCATTCAGATTTCATTCGGGGCGGCGCTGCGCCGGAGCCGTTTGCTACCGTCATCCGGGAACCTGAAAGGCGAAAAAACCTCCACTCGTTTAACCTGAAAAATCGGGCGACAACGATTAGTCTTTCCCAATAGTAACGGGATGAGGTTGTACCGCGCGTTGACGCTTTGCTTTCTCTCCTATTTCCTGCAGCCGGCCATCAGCCAAGATCTTGGGACGTCGAATTCAGTTCCCGGCGTTACCATTCATATCGCCCGGGACACCCAGAACCATCTGTTTATTCCGATCACGATCAACGGCGTAACATCGTGGTGGGGTGTCGATACCGGGTTCATGTTTTCGATCATCGATCCGGCAATTGCGACCCGAGCGCATCTCCAACGAGCCACTGACGCGAACCACATCCCTTTTAATGCGCGCGTAAACGGGCAAATTTGCCCGATCGTTACAGTCGGCGATCTTCGATCCGGTTCTCTTTCTTTCGGTAAGGCTCAAATTCCTGTATTCGAAATTGAATCCAAGCGTTACGAAAGATCACTTGAAGTAGGGAGCAGCTTCGAAATGGGCGGAATCCTGGGGATGGACTTCCTGTCGCGATTTCACGCAATCATAGATTTCGACCGGCAGCAGATAGCTCTATCCTTGAGCGGCTCCGCCCCGCCAGCAGGGACTACAGATTCCGGTTACACGCAGGTAGGCCTGCAGAGAGTCAACGGCCGAAGACTAGAAGTATCTTGCCGACTTGGAACGATCACCTCGCCATTTCTGGTGGATACAGGCGCGCCAGGAACTTCTTGTCCGGTCCATGTCGCGGTCCAAAACCGAATCCGGCTCCGCCGCAAGCCATTCACTGAAACACTGATCGGCGGTGGTCCAGATCGAGCTTTTACTGGTCGAGTTAACGATTTCCGCATCGGCACCTTCTCTTGTGGAAACACCGACCTCAATTTTGCTGATCTCTCGCCGAGGCGATCCTATTCCGGTCAGCCACCTGAATATCTCCTTGGCGTGGACCTTCTCTGGAGACATCGCGCGATCCTGGATATCGACCGCAACGTACTTCAACTCAGCCAGTCAGAGCGTTGACCGGCTATCGCCGTTCGCATAAGTCCCATCGGGCCCATTGGTCGTATTGGTCCCATATCTGTCCTATCCTTACAGGTTGGTCGGATCGTCGTTCAAGTCGACAGGCGGCGGAGTTGGCATATCGACCGCCGGTTGCGTCTGCTGACGATCCAATGGTCCGACCGGTTCCGCACGGCGCACTTGCGGTGGCGATTTGTCCACCGGAAGCGCTCGCGGAGCAGGGGTCCAGCTTGCCTTGGCCGATTGAGCCAGCTGTGTGCCTTCTTTCACGCGTGGTTTGATCGACTGGAAAGGATCATTCCCGATAACCGTCGGTTCTCGCATCGGTACCGGTTGCTGTGCGGGGTCCGCAGCACTTACGGCGCGCGGAGCGTCCTGAGTGTGCAACGTCCGAACGAACGATCGTGTGTCATCTCCATGCATCCAGCAGGTCTCTTTCGGGAGTTGTTGCGGAGTGGAGAATTCAAAAAATGTCCCTTTCTTTGGTGGCGAATCCGGATCCGAAACGGAGGTGAGCAAACATTTCGGTGTGGCGGGCAGTCCAGTATTCAGACAGACCTCGACACGCTTGAGATCAATCGGCCGGCCAAGTTCCCGCGGCGGCTGTTTCGCAAAGGAGGTGTTCATTACATCAGTCCAAACCGGCAGAGCAACTTGATTCGAGAATGCGCCTCGGTAGATCGTCTGCGGTTTATCGAAGCCAACCCAGACGCCGCAGGTTATCTCGCTATCATAGCCGACGAACCAATCATCCATGAAATTATATGATGTCCCGGTTTTGCCTGCGGCCGGCAATTTCTTCAGCCCAAACTGCTGGTAGGCGTTGGATCCGGTCCCGTTTTGCAAAGCCTCAGTCAGAAAGGAATGCAATTCGTAAGCGACCCCCGCATTTATAACTGGGACCCGTTTCACGTTCGCGTGATAGACTTCTCGCCCGTCCTGCGTCTCGATCTTTGTAACCAGCAGCAGATGCTCCGGTCTCGAACCGCTTCCTGGGAACATCAGATAAGCTTTTACCAGATCGGCCAGCGTCATTTCACTGCTACCCAGGAAAGTCGACGGATATGGCCGAAGGTTTTCCTGGATTCCTGCTTTCTTGGCTAGCTGCAGCACCGATTCCAAGCCAGTCTCGACTCCTACACGTACCGTTGCCGCGTTTTTCGAGTCCGCCAGAATCTTGCGCATTGGTAACGGTCCTTCGTACCGATTGTCCGTGCGTTCGACGCCCCACTCGCCCAAAATTCCAGTGGTGCCGCCAATCATCACCTGACGGTTATCCAGAGGGGCGTCTTCAAAAAGACTCCCAGGAAAGATCCCTTTCTCTAGTGCAGCGGCAAACACCAAGGGTGTGAAAGCGGTGCCCGGCGGGCGCTTCGATTGAAGCACCCGATCATATTCGCTGTGTGCAAAGTCGCGACCCCCAACCAATGCAAGAATGCCACCCGTATGGTTGTCTACAGCCAGTACCGCCCCCTGCAGGTATTCGGGGGCCGGAGGAGATCCTGTTCCAGTCGGGTGCGAACTCTTCCACCCTTTCAAAAAATTCGCATAGTCGGAATACTTCTGACGCTGGTAATCGCTCCGAGCCTCGACCTTCTCCATTTCTCGCTCGAGCGACGCTTCGGCTGACTGTTGCAGGGCCACATCCAGAGTTGTGTAGATACGATATCCCTGGCTTTCCAAGGCTTCCAAGCCGATCTGGCCCTGAACCTGTTGGCGAATCAGGTCGACCGCATACGATTGGGAAACGACGCTTGATTTTGGGCGAACGACCAAAGGTTGCGCTTTCG
>JBPYFC010000175.1:0-3107 GCA_051984705.1 Chthoniobacterales bacterium
ACCCCGAAAGCTTTCAGGGTTTCCCTATTATACCGAAACCATGCCCCAAAAATTTCGGAGCGTCTCTTCGACGCGAATTTCTCTCTACTACAGCAGCGGCGATTCCGCCCCTTTCAAACCCCATAAAGAAACATGCATGCGATCCTGTCAACGCTTTCCGTAGTAGCAGGCGAAAACGCAGTTTCGATGTAGCACCTCGAATTCGGTAAAACCGGTATCGGCTAACAACCGAAGCTGGAACGCCAAAGATCGGGGCGAATCTTCTTTGTCGATGTAAGCAAAAACAGTGTCGCGGTACTCAGGTCCTTTGATTGAGGCAAGGTAATCGCCGAAACGCTGCCACATCACTTTCTGGATCGCTGGATGATCAAAGATCGCGATGTCCCAGACCAACAGAAATCCGCCCGGCCTGAGCCAGTTGTGCAGTGTTCGGAAAACGGTTTTCCAGTCATCCTCATCCCGCAGATGGTGCAGGACGGCCCCGGCAAGAATGAGGTCGAATGACGCATCACTGAAGGTAAGAGAGCGCAGATCCGAGTGATAGGTTGCTACTCGTCCGGTAGTGACTGGTGATATCCGTTGCCGGGCTCGTTTCAGCATCGGAGCGCTTAAATCGACAAGATGGCAATTGAGGTGCGGGAGCCGCTGCAAAACTTTGATGGTGAAATTGCCGGCGCCGCATCCCAGATCTAGAACTTGCCTGGCGTCCGGCAGCGCTTCGGCAACGACATTTGAGACCAGGTCGAGCACGAGCAGCGCATCCATTGTTGCTTGCTGGCCGGTTTCAAGATTGGAAAACCGTTCGACATCTTTATCGAACCGTTGTCGTATTTCTTCGATCGTTGATTTCTCAGGCATAGCTTTTTGTTGCTGACTTATTGATCGGCCGTTGCCAGCAACGCCCCTCCATGTTGCACACCGTTTCTTTTCCAGATCTGCCAACGCTCTTTTCCGGCAAACAGCGATTGACTATCCCGAACGCTCTCGTCGACCACTAGCCGAAAAAATGGCCTCAACAGCAATTCCAGTTCCTTCGGAATAATTGGAAACGGCGGACCATCTGGATCGTCCACCTCGTCGCAATAGAAGAACCCGATCAAGCGCCCCTCTGGCTTGAGCAATTCTGCGACGCGTCGCGCGTATGCTGAACGGAGTCTCGGCGGCAGTGCGCAGAGAAATGTTCGCTCGTAAACAAGGTCAAATTTCGAGTCCGAGAAATTGTGTGTAAAGAAATCTCCTTCAACGACGCGATTGGCCAGAGGCCCGAGCCTTTTCTGAGCTGCGGCCACGGCGGCCGAGCTGAAGTCGATCGCGATTACGCTCCAGCCTAAACGCGAAAATGCTTCGACCTCGTGCGCGAGTCCGCACCCGGGAATCAGCACGGAAAGAGGCGCGTTTTCGGATGCGAGGAACCGGGTTACCGCGTCGGGTACACCGCCGAAGTTCCATGGGATTCGACCTGCCAGATAGCGGCTATCCCAGAATTCTGTGGCTTTCGACTCACTCATTTCTGGTCTAAGCTAAGAGCTACTATGACTGTGAATCAACGGGAGCTTGAGCAAAAGATTCGCGAGAACCCGGTCGAAGCAGTCGTTCTGGCGTTACTGATCGGCTTTCTGGTTTGTTTGTTACCCGTTGGCCGGGTGATAGGCGCGCTTTTGCGGGCGGCATTCCTGCTGCTGAAGCCGGCGCTGCTGGTGCTCGGGATTATTAAAGCGGTTGAATATTATCAACAGTGCTACGGCGAAGAGAGGGAAGTGACGGCGACGGGAGAAAAAGAGGAGGGCTAGTCCTGTCGCCCTACACCAGCCGTTCCGGATGTACTTTGTGCCAGTAACGTGCAAGGCCTAATACGCTCATTGCGGCTGGGTTTCCGCGTTCGTAAGCCACCATGTCTTCCCAGGTGGCGCCGCTTTCGGCCAGCTCTTTATGGCTCAGTGCTTGAAATTCGGGGATTAACTCCTTTTCAGACTTTCCCTCTATCAATTTTTGGCGCATCCATTCCGACCATCGGAAGATCCTGTTTTCTAAATCGTTCAAATGCGGCACAGGGTCGCTGATTTTTCCGAAATGGGTCACGTAGAGAGCACCTGGTTTGGCAGCGCGCAGTTTATCGAGAGATTCTTTCCACATCTCGATACTGGCTTCGGGCGGGACAAAAGGAGGGACAGGCGGCCCGTGGCCGATACGGCATCCGGCCGCGTCGCCGGTGAATAAATTCTCTCCAATCTGGTAGGCGTTATGATGATTCGCGTGTCCCGGCGTGTAGAGAACCCGAACATTCAATTGACCAAGCTTCAGCTGCGCATTGTCATCCACTTCGTTGACCAGCTCGGGAGCGATCCCTTCAATCTTGCCCCAAAGATAATCCATCTTCTCTGCGTAGATACGGGTAGCGCTGGTTACCAACTTTGTCGGATCCACAAGGTGTGGCCGGCCGATTGGATGAACATAGACTCGTGTCCCGAACTCCTTAGCCCAACGCCAGGCCCCTCCGGCGTGATCGAGGTGAATATGAGTGAGCAGAAGATGCTTCACCTGTTCCGGTGAAAACCCGATCTTTTTGATTCCTGCGACGGCGGATTCGAAGACCGTCTCCGGGCCGCTGTCGATCATGACAAGTTGGTTATCGCCACCCTCAAGCAGTGCGATGCAAATAACATTTGGCGCTCCAAGATGAAGCGCATCGACCAAATGAATCATGGCAGACAAATTGAACAGAGGATGGGGGAGGTCAATGGGGAAGGAGTCAGGAGTCAGGAGCCAGGAGTCAGGAGCTGGAACTAGGAAGGCGGAACCGGATTCGCTTGCACTCTTACTTTAATTTGGTTGATTCACGGGTTCTAAACCGTTATCCCTGTTCGCCAAAATCAGCCGCAGATGAATCGAATCGCTCGCACTTTAGGGGTCCTGTTTGCAACAGGACTTTTCATTTCAACCATCGGAACGGCAGTAGCTGTAGACCGGCGTCCGCAGTTGACGCCGCCTCAGGAGTTGATCAGCCGCCAGATACCGCCGGTTGTTAAACAAGATGTCCTTGCGCACCTCGATCCGGAAAATGCCGCCGTAGTCGTCTCGCTGGCCAAGCAACGCGCCTATGTTTACGC
>JBPYFC010000176.1:0-3372 GCA_051984705.1 Chthoniobacterales bacterium
CCTAAGCTGGCTAAGAACTTCTGAAACGACTCCTTCGATCGTCAAAGCCGAGGTATCAATAACACAGGCGTCAGGCGCGATGGTCAAGGGGGCGGTTTCGCGACTCGAATCGACTCGATCACGATAGGAAAGATCATCACGTAAGCCTTGGGCCTCCCGTCTCCGCGCGCGCACTTCCGGTGAAGCGTCAATGTAGAACTTGTAAGGGGTATCCGGGAAAACAACCGTACCAATGTCTCGCCCCTCCATCACCAAATTATCCAACGATGATAGTCCCCGAAGCTGAGAGACGAGGAACTTTCGGACAGCCGGGATTGCAGCGATCTGAGGGACTACTCGATTGACGTTTTCGTTCTGCAAATGAGCTGCTGGATCAAGCCCGTCGATGAGCACGAAAGACTCTTTGTCACGCAACCCAAAAGTAAATTTGGACCGGTCGATCTCGGCTAATACTCCTACTGGATCCCTTACTCCGCGCTGGTTAGCAAGCCAGGCGATCGCTCGGTAATAACCTCCGCTATTTACGTAGGAGAAGCATAATCTTTGCGCAAGAGCACGCGCAACGCTGCTTTTGCCGGAAGCAGCAGGTCCATCAATTGCAACGACGGAACCTAGGGTGCCGTCTTGCATATAGTGGTGGCGCCGCCCATTTAACTTTTTTCAAATGCCTCGGCCGGGTTGATTATCGGCGTCGGCAGGGGCTCACTCGGAGAGAGAAAACTCTGCAGCTGCGCTTCGAAACCTGGATACGAGGTTGCGATGCAGTCGGTGCTTTCGATCACGCATTCTTCATCAGTGAACATGCCGGCAATTGCGAATGCCATTGCGATCCGATGATCTCCGAAACTCTTCAGGCGCGCGCCCATCAGGGGAGCGCCACCATAGATTTCCAGGCCGTCTTCGAATTCAACCACCTCAACTCCCATCGCAGTCAGATTTGCAGCAATTGCCGACAAGCGATCAGTTTCTTTGACTCGCAGCTCTTTGGCGTCGCAGATCAATGTTTTGCCCTGTGCCAGAGCAGCTGCAACTGCAAGAATAGGGATCTCATCGATCAGACTCGGAATTTCATCTCCACCAATAACAGTTCCGTGAAGCCGACCGCCCTGGATCCGAATCTCACCTTGTGGTTCGCCTTGCTCAGACTCCGCAACCACCTCCCGAACTTTTGCTCCCATGCGGAGCAGCACTGAAAGAATCCCAGTACGCGTGCGATTCAACCCGACGTCACGGACCAGAAGATCTGACCCCTCCTGGGCCGCTGCAGCCACCATCCAGAACGCAGCACTGGATATATCGCCCGGGACAGTGAAATCTCGAGACTCGACAACTTGACCGCCGTAGAGCGAGACAGCAAATCCCTCACTCACTTCTTCCCGTTGGGACTGCACCAGAAAATAATTCATAACCCGCTCGGTGTGATCCCGAAGCGGCAGCGGCTCAATCACTGTTGTCTTACCGGAAGCGCCAAGTGCGGCCAACAAAATGGCGCTCTTAACCTGCGCGCTGGCGACCGGAAGCTGATATCTGATCGGGCGCAGTTTTCCACCTCGCACGATAAGAGGAGCAGTTGCTTTAGGTTCTGTCGCGCGGATTGAAGCTCCCATTTGTGTGAGCGGCTCGATGACCCGCCGCATCGGCCGATTTGAGAGCGATTGATCACCGATCAATGTCGTTTCAAATGGTTGGGTCGCCACCACCCCGCTAAGCAGCCTCATTAACGTTCCAGAATTTCCGCAGCCGATAGGGTCTTTCGGCTGTTCGAACTCGCCTTTTCGGCCGTGCACGATCAGTGTTGTCGGCTCCGGTTGTTCGACGGCGACTCCAAGCGCGCGCATCGCCTCAACCGTGCATTGGCAATTGTCACTTGGCACAAAGCCCCGGATTACACATGGACCATTCGCCATCGCCCCAAGCATGACAGCTCGATGCGAAATGCTTTTATCGCCTGGAACGCGTATTTCGGCTTCGATCTGGGGGGCGCGGCTAACAAATATTTCGGACATAATGCTACTCTAAAAGACGCTACCCTACAGCAGCTGTCCCGAGGAATCGTTCATTTTTGGAAGCTTTTCGTTCTGATTCTCGTTTTCTTCCTCGTTATCAGGGACGAGATGGCGGTCTTCTACATTCGTAATTTGTCGCGATTCTCTTTGGCGTCGTCGAGCAAAGCTTGCAATCTTTTTCGATCCTCGGCCTCCAGAATTCCAAGCGCGTTTTCCAGTTCAGCACTGAATTGACGAATGTGTTTCACCACAGTTGCCCGGTTGGCCAAGAGGATATCAATCCAGAGCGATGGCGATCCAGCTGCGACACGCGTCATATCTTTGAACCCGGTGCCAGCGACTTCGAGCATCTCAGGGGAAGCCTCGGCAATGTTCTTCATTAGGAGCACGGCGAGCAAATGAGGGAAATGGCTAACAGCGCCCACCCACTCGTCATGCTCCCTAGCTGAGGCAAATAACACACGGGTTCCAAGGTCTTCCCAAAACTTGGCGATTCGATCCACGGCGCTTTGCTCGCGGGCAAACTCTGGGCAAACTATAGTAACCGCTCCCACAAAAAGATCTTTGCGAGCTGATTCAGAACCGGACTTCTCGGATCCAGCCATCGGGTGAGAAGGCACATAATGGCACCGCTGTTCAAGCACTGAGGCCAACGTCTCTACCACCGGCATTTTAAGGCTGGCGACATCCGAAACGATTTGCCCGGGCAGAACTAATGGAGCAAGCGACGATGCAATACCTGCTAGAGCAGCTAGTGGCGTTGCCAGAATGACGATTTCCGATCGCTGAACCAGAGAAGACAGATCGTGCGCGGGGACGGCTCCTTGGAAGCGATCAACTTTTTCGATCGGCTCGTACAGGCTGACCTTGTAACCCTTTTCCTGAGCTGCCAACGCGATCGATCCGCCGATCAACCCAACACCAACAATGCCAATATCTCGGTACTCCATATTCCCTTATTCTGGTCAATACTCCGGTAACTCATGGAGCGGTTCCGCTTAGTCCACCTCGCGGATCTCCGCATCCGCATTGGAAATCAAATCCAGAAGCTAGACTGTCGAAGTCCGCACGCTATCCTGCCCACGCCCTCCGGGATTCCCGCTTCGAACTTCTAGATTCGAATTCCAGCTTCAAGGAACCAGGAAAATCTTCCCAGTATATGGATCTTTCACTTCCGCTCCTGGAGGATATCCTTCCACATCCACTTCTCCGGCGTTCGGCGCATAAGGACTGGTCACTCGGCCGGGTTTACCGGGAATCTTGGTTGCGACCGGATAGTTTTGCGGCTGCTGGGGTGGAGTCGCAATCGGAGTCGGCAACGTTTCCGGTGTCGGCGGATTCTCCTCACGGGCCTCAGGTTTCGGAG
>JBPYFC010000177.1:0-6715 GCA_051984705.1 Chthoniobacterales bacterium
ACTGCGTCGTCACGATTGGCGTAGTCAGCGCGACTAATTGCGCCGATCATTCTGGCGCCTGTCGGACGGAGGAGTAAGTTCACAAAGGTTTTAAAAGAAAGCTTTCCTTTGTACCACTGACATGCCACTTCGCACAAGTTCGCAAAGATTTTTTCGTGCAGACGTGTCGGGCCGTAGCCTTGGCGAAGGACGAGGTCGCTGAGTGACGCAGAGTTCCGAAGTAGGATTCTTTTCGAGCGCTGTCGTAGCTTCTTCCGTTGACGATCGTTGTCGGCGATGGCGGCGTTCCGCTTCGACTCACACTTGCACTCTTCTTCTAACCATCAGTCGGGATTGAAAGATCACAACTATCATCAGAAAAACGCCTCGAATAACCGACTGCCAATAGGCTGAGAGACTGATCCAACCGAGGCCGTTTTCGAAATTCAGAATATTGAAGATCAAACCGAGCAGCAGAACACCTGCAAGCGTTGTGAGGACTGAACCCTGACCGCCAGTTAGCAGTGTTCCTCCGACTACGACCGATGCAATGGCGAACAGTTCCCAGCCGACTCCTTCGACTGGTTGTCCAGCTCCGAACTGGGCAGCAAGAATGACTCCAGCCAAGCCAGAGAGCGACCCGCTAATCAGATAAAGAAAGAACTTGGTCCGGTCCACGCCCAGGCCCATCAAGCGCGCAGCTTCTTCGTTGCCCCCAACCGCCAGAACGTATCTCCCGGACGCGGTCAGATTCAAACAGATCGTACCAATGATATAGGCAACCGCTGCAATCCAGGCCGGAATAGGAAACCCCAGAAAATCGCCCTGTCCGATGACAGTGAAATCTGTGTCGTATGAAACCGCGACGGACTGATTGTGTGATAGCAACAAGGCGGTGCCTTGCGCGGCGAGCATAATTGCAAGCGACGAAATGAAGGGCGGAATCCTCAACCGGGTAATGATCGTTCCATTGAGGAAGCCCATAACAGCACCTGCACCAACCCCGGCCGCCAACCCAGCCCACAAACCGAAGGGACTAAGCAGAGCAGAGACGACGCTTCCCAACGCTGCGGTCGTTCCAACCGAGAGATCGATTCCGCCACTAATGATGACAAAACACATTCCGAGCGATACCAGCGCAAACATCGAGTTGTAGCGCAGGAAGGTGAGAACATTGTAAGTCCCAAGGAAATTCTGATAGCGCAGATTGCCGAACACAATCAGCAGAACGAGCGCGATCAGCACACTGTTCTGGCTGATCAGTCGAACAATCTTGGTCGGGTCTTTTTGCGGTTTACTCATGCGAAAATCGCGAGAGGACGGATGGGACTTATAGGACCAATGAGACGTTTAGGACCAATGTTCCTATCGTGCGGCTCCTTTCTGTTGAATGAAGACGGCGCCGACGATGATCGCTGCTTTTACTACCAAGGCGGCGGCATCTGGGACGCCATTCGCCAAAAGAGTGTAGCGAACCAGCTGGATAATTAGTGCGCCGATCAGTGTCCCAACCACCGACGCTCGTCCGCCGGTGAGCGGTGTTCCGCCGACGGCCACTGCTGCGATTGCGTCGAGCTCCATGCCCAGGCCAACCAGGTTCGCGTCGGAGGAAGAATTAATCGCGATAACAATCAGCCCGGCGAGCCCGGAGCATAGGCCGCTGATGAGATAGACCACCAACTTTACGCGACTGACCGGCACACCGGAAAGTCGGGCTGCTTCATCGTTCCCGCCCACTGCCACTAGCTGCCGGCCGAAGACGGTGAACCGTAGAGCCCAGACGGCGATCGCAACGATCAAAGCCATCAGAATCGCCTGAAGAGGAATTCCAAACGGGCGCGCCAGTCCAATCACTTGAAAAGCTGGCATAGTGAAAGGCTGGAGATTTCCGTTCGTTACGACTTGCGCAATCCCTCGTCCGGCAATAAAAAGGATGAGCGTCGCAACGATTGGCTGAATCCGGAAACGGGTGACCAGCCAGCCATTGAAGGATCCAAACAGCCCCGAGACGAGAACCGGCACGACAAACGCGAGCGGCACGCCCCAGCCGGCTGGGATTGATTTGTTCAAGAAAATGAGCGGCGCCAGAGCGCCCGCGATCGCCATCAACGATCCGACGGAGAGATCGATACCGCCAGTACCAATCACGAGCGTCATCCCGACCGCGACGATTACAATTGTGCAGACCTGGGTCAGATTGACGTTAAGGGTCTGCCAACTGAGGAAGTGTGGTGTCCGCAAAACATTGAAAACGATCAACAGCAAAAGCGCGACCAGAGTCCCGTTCTTCGCCAGGAGTCTCTTGAATCGTTGTACTCCAACAGCCTTCGGAACTGGCCGCTCCATTGGAGGTACCGCTTCTGGAGGGCGGTGCTCCGCCACCGCGGGCGTTGTTTCACCCATCATCTCGTCCGGTCGGGACAGAGCGTTGCCGTCCAAACGAGATCCGTTGGTAGACACTGGTACAATCCCCTCCCGAGCATGAAGGGCCGCGGTACCGTCGGCCATTGCAGCCATGATCGATTCTTCATCGATCCGTTCGCCGGAGAATTCTGCAACTGTTCGGCCCTCGCGGAGAACAAAAACTCGGTCCGACCCCTCGACCACCTCCTCCATTTCAGAAGAAATCATGAGGACGCCCAGGCCATCGACCGCGAGCTGGGCGATCAGACTTTGGATCTCGGCTTTTGCTCCTACGTCGATACCCCGAGTCGGTTCATCCAGAATCAACAGTCTCGGATTCAGGCAGAGCCAGCGAGCCAACAAAACCTTTTGCTGGTTGCCGCCTGACAATTCACGGATCGGCTGGTCGACGCTCGCGCACTTGATGCCGAGTCGCTGCACAAACTTTTCTACAACCTTCGCCTGTTCGTTCTCATCTACAACTCCGGTTCTGGCTAAGAGCGGCAGCAACGCGAGGGTCAAGTTCTCCCGAACAGATAAGTCCGGGACGATGCCGTCGAATTTTCGATCTTCGGAACAGTAGCCGATTCCCGCTGCAATTGCGTTGGCTGGCGCTTTAGGAGTAAAAGGTGTGCCGTTAAGCTCCATTGCACCCTTGTCCGCTCGCTCAGCGCCGAAAACGGCTCGGGCTACTTCACTTCGTCCAGAACCAAGTAGCCCGGCCAGGCCTACAATTTCCCCCGCGCGCACTTCGAGGCTCGCGTCGCTCACCCGACGGCCCAGCGAAAGATTTCGCACGGAGAGTAGTGACGTATTCGAGATGCGATCACGAGCGCCTCCTGCTTCGCCAAAAGCTGTTTGTTTACTGGTAGCCGATTCCAGTTCGCGCCCAATCATCGTCGTCACCAATGAAAGTTTTGAAAGGCTGGTCAGCGTTCCAGTCACAACGGTTCTTCCATCCCGCATTACTGTGACGCGATCGCAGACAGCATAAAGCTCGTCGAGTTTGTGACTGACAAAGATTACTGAGACGCCTGACGACTTGAGCTGGCGGATCACCTGGAAAAGCACAGCCACTTCGTGGTCGTCCAGCGACGACGTTGGCTCATCCATGATCACCAGCTTCGAATCAAAACTGACAGCTCGCGCGATCGCCACCATCTGCTGGATGGCCGTGCTGCATTGAGACAACGACTGCCGTACATCCACCTTGACTCGGAAGCGGCTCAGCAGCTCCTCCGCTTCTTCATGCATCCGACCCCAATCGAGAAATCCAAACCGCCGCCGCTCGCGGCTCAGGAATATATTCTCGGCTACCGACCGATACGGGATAAGATTGATCTCTTGATAGATCGTGCTGATGCCGCCTTCCTGGGCGGCTTTAGGCGAACTCGCAGAGAACGGAGTGCCATTAAATATTATTTCTCCGGCGTCTTTAGAGTAGTAGCCGGTCAGAATCTTGATCAGAGTCGATTTGCCCGCTCCGTTCTGACCGATCAAGGCATGTATTTCACCGGGCTCAACCTCAAGTGACGCTCCAATTAGGGCCGGAATGCCGTTAAAGCTCTTGTCGATGCCGCGCATCTGCAAGAGAGGCGCGGAGAGAGTGCTAGTGTTGGTGCTAGTGCTGGTAGGAGCTATCGGCGTCATTGATTCGGTAATCCGTGATCCGTAAACCGTAATCCGTAATCCCTAAACCGTAATCCCTAAACCGTAATCCGTAATCCGTAATCCGTAATCCCTAATCCCTAATCCGTGAATCGTGATCCGTAATCCTTAAATTACCAAACATGCCACGCTGCCTCTCAAGCTTCGGATCCCGGTTCACGGATTACGGTTCACGGATCACGGTTTACGGTTTACCCGATCAGGGATCACGATGGCGGAGCGGGGAGACCAAAGGTTCCCCGCTCTCACACTAAAACTCAAGTTAGCACTAGCACTTCCTTAATACGCTTCGGCTACGTGGTCTTTCGCGTTGGAATCATCGAAGAGCCGATCGTCGCTCTTGATCCATGTGTCGATCTTTTTGCCTTTGGCGTACGCTTCCATTGCGTCCATTCCTTTCGGCCCGAGACGTGGATTGCATTCAACTGTGCAATTGAGCTTCCCATCGACAATCGCTTGCAGGCCATCCTTCTCGCCGTCGATGCTGACCACGATAACGTCTGTGCCCGGCTTTTTGCCGGCGGCCTCTAGTGCGGCAATGGCACCGAGAGCCATTTCATCGTTGTGCGCATAGATCGCTGTAACGTCCGGATGAGCCTGTAACAGCGTCTCTGCAACCTGACGGCCTTTGTCGCGAGCGAAATCGCCGCTTTGCGAAGCAACTACCTTCATGTCGGGATACTTCTTCAGAGCCTCCATGAAGCCGGCCTGGCGATCGTGGGCAGGTGAAGAACCGGTTGTTCCTTGCAGCTCAATGATCGTCGCCTTGCCATTTGTCTTCTTCGCAAGCCACTCAGCGGCACGTTTTCCCTCGTCAATGAAATCCGAGCCAATAAAGGTCAAATAATCGCGACCAGGTTTTGCTACTGCTTCATCGACGCGGCGATCAAGGCAGATCACGGGAATCCCTGCTTTCTTCGCCGCCATCACAGCAGGAACCAATGGTTTTTCTTCGCGGGGAGCGAGAAAGATGATATCAACGCCTTGGGCAATCATGCTGTTTACATCCGCTACTTGCTTCGCAGCGGATCCCGCTGCATCGGTGTAAACGAATTGATAGCCTCTTTTCGCTGCTTCTGATTTGACGCTTTCAGTTTCGGCCAGACGCCACGGGTTGTTTGACTCGGTTTGCGAGAAACCAATTTTGTAAGTCTTCTTCTCTTTGAGTTTCGGCAAACCTTGGGCGCAAGCCGTACCAATAATTCCAGCGGCCAGGACGAGCGCCAGGCCGCCGCGGAGGAACTGTTTTTTCATCGTATTCTGGGGTTTATTCGAACTTAAACGGGTTCTTTTATGTTCAATAATGATAGCTCAGCCGATTTAGAACAACAAACAATCGGCGTCGCCGTGAACGATCACATTTATTCCATTTCTGCCGGGACGACCAGTAAGAAATTACGAAGAGCCGCGCTGGGTTCAGGTCGCGCAGAAGCGCGAACCCTACCGAGGATGGGCGATGGCTACGAATACGGTAGGGTTCGCGCTCTGCGCGACCTGAACCCAAGGACGTCCAATGGCGACACATCAATAGCGCCGCAGCAAAAGAAAACTCATCAGCCGTAGATTGATGGGGTGGAATCTCCCATTGGTTTTGTGGCGACGACGATCATCTAGTTGGACCACAATATCAGCACCGCCGCGCGCCGCGCTTTCCCTGACATTCCGATAGACCGGTTCAATCGGCGCCGAAGCATCCTGCTGCACAGCAATCGTCCCGATCTTGATGAACCGTCCTTGCGGTTTTTGCATCAAGAACCGAACGGAACTTTCTGCCACCGGCGGATAACCCGGCGCAGGAGCTTGCGCCTGTGGCCGGCGCAAAGCACAGCTATTTAAGAGCAAAAGCGAGAGTAGGCAGGCTGATGTCGCTTTCCCGAGCATCGTCACACTATAATGCCATCAATGCCAACACCGCCGTCAATGTTAACAACGTCCGAACAAGCGCTTCCGGATGAGGCAGCCCAAGCGAGTTCAGCAACCTCCTGTCTCCTGTATTCTGTCTCCTAGCTCCTACTATTTACGCTCGCCCGGCGGCTTCCGCACCGTGTGTCCGTTGGGCTTTCCATTTCCGTTCAAGTGGAGCAAAGGCCGTTCGGTTAGGCGAGTCTGAAAATGGCCTGGAAGCAATGTCACAGCTCGTGCTTTGCGAACTTCAGCACCATCAGCATAGATGATCGCCGTGTCCGGCGCGTAATCGACAATCAACTGACGACAGTTGCCGCACGGAGAAACTATTTTGTAGGCCTTGCCATCGTCCGAGCGTTTCACAGCAATGATTGCGCTCAACTGATGATCGCCAAGCGTAAAAGCATTGCCAATTGCAATCGTTTCGGCACACGGACCGTAACCGCAGGCTTTAATATTTACGCCTACATAGATCTTTCCGCTGACCGTTCGCAGTGCACACCCAACGGTGTGACGTTCGGGAGCATAAACACGTTCCAGCGCTTGAATCGCTGCATCCAATAGCTCTTGATCCTGGTCATTTGTGGCCAAAGCAGCCGCCTCTTCACTGATTACACGCTTTTTAAGTTCCATATCGTTTTGCCAACGAGCCCTGGAGCGCAACTCTTACATCATGCCTCCAGAAGCGCAAGACGCTAACGGGGTGCCAGTCTGAGTGTTAGTGTGAGTATAAAAAGGCGTAAAAACACTGAGTGTGAGA
>JBPYFC010000178.1:0-15077 GCA_051984705.1 Chthoniobacterales bacterium
AAGATCACAAAACAAATCACTCCGAGCACCACAACGGCGACCCAAGCAATCGGTGACGTAATCGAAATGAGGTAGTCTAACTGTTCTGGAGACGACAACCGCTCGAGGGCTGCTTTTCGGAAAAGGGTGGAAGGTCCCCGCTCCTGCTTAGTAGGTTCCGCCGCGGTCGTTGGACTTTTTTCGGCGCTCATGATTCCAGGGGTCTACGGGCTGCTGTGGAATTTGTGTTACTTCCCACTCCGTGGGAATGGTCGTCAAACTCGCCGGAGTCACTTTAACGCTGTCCAAGCCGCGTTTATAAGGACGCACCCATGAGATTACGGAAGGAGTTAGAATTGTACCGCTCTCGAATCGTAGTTGGCTGACTGCCTCTGCCAGAGCCATCTGAGAGCCAACCAAACTATTTTTGGCATTCGCTAGGTTCGTAGCAGATTGGAACGTATCGATTAAGGTTGAGGCGCCTTGACGAAACTTTTCGCGCATATCTGCAAGATTCTGTTGGAACGAAGCAACAGCGGCTTCGTCATGCTTAATCTGTTCGACCAGCTCTCGCAGCGTTTCATCCAGCGTCCGGATATTCACAATAATTGCGTGCGAGATGGTATCGAGGTTGACGATCGCTTTGCCGAGTTTTGCCTCGGCGTCGACGACACCGGATTTGGCAAAATTATTTGCGGGCTGATAGCTCAACGCCATCGACACTCCCCAGTTCGGCTTTGCGGTGTAACCGTTTCGTCCAAGGACATTGTCGTAAGCATCGTCGTTGATTGTCAGCCCCCCCTGGAGTCTCAGGTCCATTGTCGGCCGCAGATCAATCCGCGCCTTTGCAGCAAGCAGTCGCTTTGATTCGATTGCTTTCAAAGCGGACAATCTGTCAAACCTATGTGCCAGCGCGACATCGATCAGTCGATCGACATTGAACCTGGAGAGGTCGGAAGGGGAAATTGGAGGAAATGGGTCAATTGGCAGCAGCAGCACATGAAGTTGGTCCTCGCGCAAACCAAGATCCAGCGCGAGTTGCTTGACATCTTGAAACAACGCGATCAACGCGGCGTTTCGCGCGGAAGCAGCTTCTGCGCTTTTGGCTTGGGCTAAAGAGACCTCCGTCTTGGCGACGACTGACGCACGAACCAGCTCCTCCGTCAGCGAAAGCAGCGAGGCGGCAATTCGATAGGTACTATCTGCGATTTCAAGTTTTCGCTCCGATCCGATACATTTCCAATAGTCATCGACTACTTTTGCTGAAGACTTCGTAACAGTGTGCGTCAAGGTTAATAATGCGGCCTCATAATCCTTCTGAGCGGAAGCTTCCTGAGCACCATTTACGCGAACGCCTAGCTTCAGCAGAGGGATACTAACACCAACGTCTACCACGTGCTGGGATGGGGGCCAGGTCCCGTTGTAGTTTTGATCTTGGAAATCTGGTTTATAGGTGAGCGACAGTTCGAAGCCGTTGCGAAGTTTTTTGCTGATGGCAGCAGTGGCGCCATAGACGTCATCAGCCTTCCGGCGCTCCTGCGCTTCGGATGCGTTTAGATTCGCCGATACGATGCTGTTGACGTCGGCGTTCGGGTTCTTTTGAAGATCAAGTAGACTGTTAGTAAGCGTGCTAGCTAAGAGGCTATTGAGATCTCCCTGATTAACCGGAGCCTGGGCCGACGGCGATCGGTAAGACCTCGAATACTCAAGATCCAAAGTCATGCTCGAGTCGAATGGTGCCGTCGCCTTAAGCAGTGCAGAACGGGCGCTCTTCGCGTCGACTGCTCCAAGCTGGATATCCGAGTTCTGGACTAATGCGATACGTACCGCGTCAGTCAATCGCAAAGGCAGCGATCGCGCCGGTCGCAACGGCTTAGTCCGAAGGGCATCCTGGAACTGCTGATCTAACTGTTCAGCGGTCTGTTGTGGCAGCGGAGCAGGTGTCGGAGACGCCTGTGGTTGAAGTGTTCCGGCCTGTGGAATCAATGGTTGGACTTGCTGGGGCGGCTCGCGTTGGCTCGGAAGAGCAGGAGGCGGCTCCGCTGCAGGCGGAGTCAACGGCCCACCCTGGGTCGGAGGCATAGGAGCCAGCCCCCCGCCACCCTGTTGCGGGATCAAAGGTGCAACACTCGGAGAGGGAGCTGCGGCAGGGCTAGGAGTTTGCGATCTAACTGTAGCCGGGCAAAAAAAAGCGATCGCGGCAAAGCAGATCCTGCACGGGTTAAGGTTCGTTTTCATTCCTGATTCTTCCGAAAAATGCTTATTTGCGGGGCCCTAGGAAGGGCGCTAGATAAGCGGTGCACTTTGTAATACAACTTTTAGGAAAGCCATTCGCAAGAGCAAAGAAAAAAAATGCGAAACGGTTCCTATATAACGGCAAATTGTAAAACTTTTCCGATATAACGGCGGAACGCCTTTTACCCAATGTTCGCTTCTGCGATATCCTACAGTTAGCCAGAGCATTATCAGCCTTGGTCGTCATGGAATCGTTCTTCGAAATTCAGCAGAACCAGGTTTGGCTCGTGTTGCTGGATCAGCTGGCTGAAGATGACGTGCCAAGGCTCAACTCGGAGATTCAGCTATTGTCCGGGCATTTATCGGAGACCGGCAGCCAAGAGCTCTTCCTGGATTTTGGCAAAGTAACTATGGTTTCAAGCGGAATTCTCAGGGTATTGTTGATTGCTGCTCAGCGCCTGGAACGAGAGAAAACAGTTCTAACTCTAGTTAATCTCTCCTCCGACGTCGCCGATTCCCTTTCAACAAGCGGGTTCCGTGAGACGTTCGAGAAAATCGGCAAAACGGCGATGATCCCACGAGACCCGCCGGTTTTTCCTGAGCCTACTGCCGAAGATCCGTTTCAGCTCTACGTCGCCCTGGGCAGCAAGATTTTTGTGTGCTCAAACGGAGATTCGTTAGGCGGCAAAGGAAGCTTTCTTCCCAATCTTTTTCGGCTTCCCGGTGTCGCCGAAAATCACGTTAGCTTTCACCTTTCCGAGAACCAATGGTACGCAAAGGTCGCGGAAGTCGCTGGGATTCACACCCAACTCGACAGCATTTCTCTCTCACCCGGACAGTCTATAATGCTGAAAGAGTCTCACACGTTGCAACTCGGTAGCTTGCGCGTCTATCTCCGGGCGGCACGTACCACCGTGTCAATCCAGGCCGCCAAGCGGCTCTATTCGCTTTCCGCTGCGGCACGTCGATTGATCGAAGCGGCTGTCCAACCGTTGCTCGTGTCCGCTAGAATCTTAGGGAAAATCACCAGCGCCAGCCTTGTGCAAAGGCTCCCGCTAATCCGCGGACTGGTAAGAACGTTAGATCCGCTAACGCAGAACACGACTTCGGCTCTTCAAGAGGTTTCCGGCGAAGCAGAAGCCTCTCTCGAATGGCTCAGTGAATGGACACGCTGGGCAGTCAAAAGCCGGCTTCGACTTGCCCGGCGATACTTTGAACAAAAAAGGCGTTGAACCGCAGAGCTCGACGTAGTTCTGCTAACAAATCATTCAGCGGTGACACTATTGTCATTCCCCCCATCCACCACCTTCGGCTTTGTCTTATTTTTCTCGGCCGAATAGGTAACGTGGTTATTGTCGCCGTTAAGCACAATTCGATCGACCTTCTCCAATTCCACATCGTTGTCGCCGCTGTTAACAACCAATGATCTAACGGAACCGGAAAGTGTGAGGTCGTTTCCCTGGCTATTCACGATAACATCCTGGTCAGATACGCTCTCCGAGCGGGTTTCGTCCCCCCGATTGAAAATCAGGGCTCCGGGCGAAGAGCCAGCGGCGGTCGTTGAGTTTTCCCCTGCCGGCGAAGCTTCCTGGTTCGATACGTTTGCCTGCAGACTTAAGCCCGACGGCTCAGGTTTCTTCGTCTTGTCGTCCGGCGAAGCGTTTTGCCTGGCAGTCGTCCCCGAAGGTGTCGGAGCCGGCTTATTCTCAGTGTCCGCAATTCCACGCTTTGTAATACGATCGTCCGAACCGAACGTCGACAAAACCGGCTCGTCTCCGCTCAACGCGCTCTCATAGCTAACCCGATTTGATTTGCCAATCAGATTGATGTTTCCGACTCGATCAAGCTCAACCTCATTGTCCGAGCCCGTCACGGTGAACGATTGGCACTCTCCTTTAATGCGGACCTTATTGGAATTGCCGGTCAAAACGAACTGCTTGCCTTGCCCCTCCTCCGTTATGCTCTCCCCGTTTGCCATCATTACGGTTGCCTTCGTGTCAGGACCCGCAATCTCAGCTTGCTGAGCCTGCGAAAAAACGGGTGTGCCGATAGCTGCTAGGATGAGAAGAAGCAGAGTCGCTCGGCCACGTTGCATTTTCATAGTCATGTCCATGCTTGCTTGAGTTAGGAACGAGCAGGTTTCAGGGACTGTGGTTTCCGTCCGGTCAGGCTTATTCGGTGCCCTCCACTACATTACCATGTCCATTATCCGTGACCGAAGGAGGGCCGCCATTTTTCTTGGTCGAATAAGTCACATGGTTGCCCGTACCATTGAAAACAATGGCTTTGACCTTCTCCAACTCGATATGATTACCGGCGCCGTTAATCGTGAGAGATCTTACGCTGCCAGTCAAAGTTAGATCGTTTCCGCCGCTATTTACTATTACATCCTTGTCAGATACATTTTCCGAACGACGCTCTCCACCGGTCTTTTCGAATGTGAGCGCCGACGCGCTCTCATCCTTGTCTGTTGGACGCGACGCTTCATGCGTCTCCTGACGTCGACTCAGGTTGTTGTCGCTACCAACGGAATTAAACGACGGTTTGTCGCCATTCCCTTCTCCCAAATAGCTAACCTGATTGTGACTGCCGACGGCGTTAATCCGGCGGACTCGATCTAGAGAAACGCTGTTGTTCGATCCCGTCACAGAAAAACTCCCACACTCGCCATGGATTATGACTTTGTTGCCGCTTCCAGTCACCGCAACGTCTTTTCCGTTTCCATCGCGCTCAACTGTCTGGTTATCACCTATGAAAACCACGGTATGGCTGTTACCGGCGTCCACGGTCATATTTTGGGCTTTCGCGTTCGCGCCAGAGAGCGCTAACAGCGCAAAAGATAAAAAGTAGAGAGGGGTCGTCTTCATAAAACTTTGAAATTCGTTCATCCTCTAATTATCGTTTAATACACACCTGGCACAGCGATCGTTGCAGAAATTATTTTGGTACTGCCCGTTTTCTCAGGCCGGACTGAGAGCCTAATTGCGTAACGCGAGTTCATAAAGATCTGCGGTGGGACGATCATGGACCTATATCAACGACGCCGCCTTGGGCCGGCAAGGCAAAAAACTGCGTGACCGTGTAGGGGTGCCTTGCGACGCCTGCATATTCAGACCAATTGGACCGCACTCCCACCCGGGCGTTGCAAGCAACGCCCCTCCAGGGCTCCAAGCCTGATAAAAAACATTTGATCTTAGGCAACAAAAGGCGTTCGGTTCTAGTTGCTATGAGCACCGCGACCATCGAGAAAACTACCCAGCTCGACCAACTGAAGCGCTTCACGAAGGTGGTAGCTGACACTGGCGATTTTGAGGGATTCAGGGCTTTTAAACCTCAGGACGCTACAACAAATCCCAGCCTGATATTGGCTGCGACACAAAAGCCTGAATATAGCCGTTTACTGGACGTGGCGATCGCTGACCTGAAAAAGTCGCCGCTGACCGGAGCAGCGAAGATTGAGGCGACAATCGACCGCCTCCTGGTGCATTTTGGAACGGAAATTCTCAAGATCGTTCCCGGCCGCGTATCGACCGAAACGGATGCACGTTTGTCGTTCGATCGAGAAGGCTCGATCAACAAGGCGCGCCAGTTGATCGCGCTATACGAGCAACGGGGTATTCCGCGGGAACGAGTGCTCATTAAAATCGCCTCAACCTGGGAAGGAATTCATGCCGCCGAACAGCTGCAAAAGGAGTCGATCAACTGCAATCTGACGCTGCTTTTCTCGTTTCCGCAGGCCATCGCTTGTGCTGAAGCAGGCGTTCGCTTGATCTCGCCTTTCGTTGGTCGCATCTACGACTGGTACAAGAAAGAGACTGGCAAAGAGTATCACGGCGCTGAAGATCCAGGGGTGCAGTCCGTCACAAAAATCTACAATCACTACAAGAAATTCGGCTACAACACGGAAGTCATGGGCGCGAGCTTCAGGAACATCAGCCAGATCATTGAGTTGGCTGGGTGCGATCTGTTGACGATCAGCCCAAACCTTCTGGAAGAGCTGAGCAAATCTACTGACCAGATTGAGCGTAAGCTCTCTCCTGAAGCGGCCAAGCGTTCTGAAGGAGAAAAGGTTACCTTCGACGAAAAATCGTTCAGGCTCGCCTTTAACGAGGACGCGATGGCGACCGAAAAAACGGCGGAGGGCATTCGGAAGTTTTCGGCCGATATCGTGAAACTCGAAAAGCTGGTTGCGTCAAAACTCGGCTAAGATCGATTGTCGTTTTCAACGCGTGCAGTGAATGACCGGGCGAGCTTGTTGAGCCGCGCACCGTTGCCGCCCTTTTAGGGCGGCACAAGCGGGTAGCTCGCCAAGCTTCGCCTTGCACAAATTGCGGCAAACCAGGACGCACCTCTTTTTCATTCGCGCCACGGGCGAACGTCTGCTTATCATTGGACTTCGAAGATGAAACAGTTCCTCCTCGCCCTTTTGGTCATTGATGCTCTCCTCCACAGCGCTTGCAGCACGGTTTCGCACGATTCTCCTACGACCGATTACGCGCTGATGGCGGCGATGCCTTACAACGTCGAAACAGCCAGAGCCCGCGAACGACTCGACAAGTTTCTCGCCCACGCAGACACAAGAAAGCGCGCGCTACTCGCGCAAACACCCTACGTTGCGGTTCTGGCTGCGACTGTGACAGCTGCGGACGCATATCCGATTTTGAGAAGAGCGGCGCGCGGTGATATCGGCGATGCCCCTTCACCAGGTGAACGCATGGATACCCCAGTTTATTTTTTGTTGGTATTTGACAGCCGCACACGGCAAATGGTCGGGGACGATGGAGTACTGGTGGTACAAACGCCCCGTCGCGGCAGCGTCGGGACGTTTGGAGGCAATACGGCGCTCTATATCGGCGAAGGATGGTAGCGCGCGAGCTCGGCGGCTCGCGCGGTTATCGGTTTTCGGTTTTCGGTTTTGATAATGGTTCGATTACCGGTAGGGTTCGCGCTCCTGCGCGACCTGGATCCAGGACGCGCCATCTTTGATTTTCTTGCCTTAGTGATTGCAGGCTGAGAAGGATTACCAAGTCCTGGGCCCAGGTCGCGCACGAGCGCGAAGCCTACCTAGCATCGGTTCGACCGATCGAGCGCTTATTCTTATCGATTATGCAGAACGGCTTGGTGCCTCCATGCTGGTCGCATGCATTCAATCGGCATCCGAGGGTATGAAGCGCGATTAGGTGAGAGGTTCGTTGCTCTTAAAGACCTGGTAAGCGATCCGGCCAGGTTTCAAGAGTTCCCGGGTGCATGGGTTACCGAAAATATCCAATCGTTGCTGCTAAGGACCGCGACCGATGTTCTTGAAGTAAATCAGCTGAGCGGCAATGAAATCGATTGTTTGTTCTGGGTCAGCGCGATTCCGGAAAATCACCTGCGACAATCCCAAACTGGACAGCACTCTTTCCTTTCCAATTTCTGTTATTCCGGAAGCTGGCTGCAAAACGAGCTCGGGTTACGGCGTGCAGCCGTCGTCGGGGTAGCGCAACAAGGATGCGCCGGATTCTTCAGCGCGATCCGGTTGGCCAACAACCTGATCTCAGCAGAGCCGGACACGAACCACGTCCTCTTGGCAGGCGGAGACGCATTAGCACCAGGAATGTCGCGCGAAGTCTTGTTCAATGTGGTGAGCGACGCCGCATGCGCCGTAATCGTTTCTCGAGAGGGATGCCGGTACCGATATTTGGCTGCGCACCAGATCGCTAAGGGGAGCTTTTGGGACGTCTGCAACAAACCTGCTGAGATCGCCGCCGGTTATTTCCCGAGCGCTAAAACCGTTGTACAGACGCTGCGAAAAAAGCTCGGGGACGACGGGATCGACCTGGTGATCTCCAGCGGTGTTCGGAGGAGCAGCTGGGAAATACTCATGAACCTTTGGGAAATCCCAGCCGATCGCTGCGTTTTTCCAAGGCCTTCCTTCGGGCACACTATCCAGGCAGATAGTTTCTTGATCCTTAAGCAAGCCGAAGCAGACGGCCTTATTCAGCCAGGCATGCGAATTCTCCTGTTCACTTTCGGCTTCGGATCGACCTGGTCTGCGATTGCGTTGGAGGCGACCAGATGAAAAAGCGTCTCTTTTTGACCGGGGCAACCGGGAATCTCGGTCCGGCAATTCGCGCGGCGGCGTCGAATTTTGATGCGACTGTTCTGGTTCGTGATCCTTCTTTGCGTTTCGATCAGATCACGACTGTCTCGGGTGATCTATCGCAGGTCTCAAAAATCGCTCCGCGCGATTCACGTCTCATTTTACATGCTGCTGCCGATACACGGTTCATCGCCCCTTCCGCGGAGCTCTGGCGAACAAATGTAGAGGGCGTACGAGAAATGATCGCATTCGCGCGAAGTTGTCCGCGTTTGGAACGGTTCGTTTACTTGAGCACAACTTGTGTCTGGGGTGACGCCCGAGGTCGCATCGCGGAAATTGCGTGCACGACCCGGCCTGGATTTCACAACGATTATGAGCGGACCAAATGGGAAGCCGAGCGCCTGTTGATCGAAAGCCAGTTGCCCGTGCAGATTGTGCGGATTCCTATTGTCATCGGAAATGAAGCCGATGGAAGCATTCTCAGAAAGGGAGCGATCCATCTGACTTTGAAGTGGATCGCCCAGGGTCTGCTATCTGTGATTCCCGCACATCCGAACGCACGCTTGGATATCGTGTCGGTCGATTTTGTCGGACGCGGTTTGGCGGAAATCCTTTCGCGGAGCGATTCAACCAGTTCGGTAATCCACTTATCACTCGGCGACCATGCGCCGCCTCTGAAGGAGGTGCTGCAATTCCTCACGGGTTGGATCGGCAAAAATGAAGAGCTGAATCCACCCGCAGTTGTGGATCTGGCCACCTATCGGCTGTTCAAGAACCTGATCTCGGAGACCGGAGATGCGCTCTTTACGAGGATCTACCAGACAGCCGACGCATTTCTGTCGTCGCTGCTCTATCCCAAAGTCTTCAACACAAGTCTGGCGGAGAGCGTGCGGCGGATCGGGTGGAGAAATCTTTGCCGGAAAGTTTTCGAATACCAACTCAAGCATGAATACTGACAAATTTCTCGAAAGGTTTTTGACCTTTCTCAACGAGCGTCTTCCGGAACTGCGTGGAAAGCGACACATCGCCATGCCATCGAGTCTGGAGGGCGGCCCGGCGGCCGCGGGATCTCCGCCGTCGATTGCAACATCCAACCCGGCGCCAATAGAGTGGCACCGTCCATTAGATGAGGAACCGACCGGCCCTATTACGGCCGATTGCCTGTTGTTCGAAAATGGCACACTCGATAGCCTCTCCATTCTTCACGTGCTCGCCTTTATCGAACATCTGACGGGCGGGCCGGTGCCGGATGAAATGATCGTTCCGGAAAACTTCCGGTCCGCAAGACGGATTGCAGAAACATTTGGGAGGATTCACCAATGACATCTTCGATGCTCAGCCGACCGGTGCAGACTCGATCTGAGCATGCACTACTGGAAACAATCGACTCGACAATTCGCGCCGCCTGCCTCTCGAAAGGATTCGTCGAGCAATGGTATCCAACACTCATCGATAGGCACAGCTTGGATGACGCAGGTTATCGCGAGGCTTTCCCGCATTTGCTCTGTGATGTTGCGATCGGGGACCAGGCCAGTTCCTGGTGTCTGTCCCCGGCCGTTTGCTACCATACGTTCATTGCCTTGCGCGGAGCATGTCTGGCACCTCAAACCAAGATCACCGCTCGCAATCATTGTTACCGGAACGAACAAGAGATCATCCCCGGGCGTCGCCAGATCGAATTTGAGATGCGCGAACTCGTCGTGGTGGGATCCGAATCCTGGATCGAAGACCAACTCGTGCGGTGGGAGCAACAGATCGGCATGGTCGCCCGTCGCTTTGGTATCGTTGCGAGTTGGAAAGCCGCGGCAGACCCCTTCTTTCTTCCAACTTCCAAAGGCAAGGCATTGATGCAGCGGCTCCTCAAAACTAAACAGGAGTATTGCCTGTCTGACGGTTTAGCGATCGCAAGCATAAATCGCCATCGCGATTATTTCGCGAACCGATTCTCCATTCGGACTGTCACAGGTCTGCCTGCCCACTCGGCCTGCATCGCGTTTGGGCTTGATCGATGGGTGTGCGCGGTTGGCCAATGGGAAGAACGTCGACAATGCCAACATCGCCGACATCGCCGTCATTGCCG
The DNA here is from genome assembly GCA_051984705.1 of Chthoniobacterales bacterium. Classification (GTDB taxonomy): domain Bacteria; phylum Verrucomicrobiota; class Verrucomicrobiia; order Chthoniobacterales; family JAFAMB01; genus JBKPBY01. The sequence continues at coordinate 10,377 of JBPYFC010000178.1, forward strand.
TCAATGACGAGTACGGCTTCGGCAATCATCAAAAACGATCATGAAAATCGCCAACAAGAAGAAGGCGCCGCAAAATTCTTCGCTCACTGCGGCGATCGTCCTGGAGCGGCTGCGCGCTTGTTTGCCCAGTGTTGAACTGAGACCAGATCAACCATTGAGCCTTCACAATATCGACAGCATTGATTTGGTTGAACTACTTTGCACGATTGATGCGGAGTTCGGTGTTCGCATCTCGGAGGCCGACCTTAGTGGCGACCCAACCCTCGGCAAACTCGCGGCATTAGTCGTAGATCGATCACTTGATCACTCGCACTCACACTCACACTCGCACTCGTTATGACTTACGCTGACTATCTTTCAACCTCTGAAATGACGCGATGGCTGATCGATGTCGATATCGCGTGGAACGATATCAACTCCGAGCTGGCCCTTTCACGGAAAGATATTCTCGATCGAATCCGCGACTCCGCGCTCATCGAATCATTCTTTCCAATATTCACTCCGCGAGCGCTCGATCTGTTGTGGGATAATCCCGCGGCTACGGCGATCTTTAGCGTTCAGCTCTACGAATCGTACAAGCATTTCCACGTCCTCAGGCAATACCTCGAGGCGGTCGGATATCGCCCGATTGCAGACACCGAGATCATCGACATTCGGCGAAGACATCGAGAACTTAGGTATGACAACGTAGCTCGCCTCCTGACTCGCTATATGATGAGCGAGCATTTCGCCGCACACTATTTCTTTAAGGACGCGAAAAACGCATCTGAGCCGGTGCTTCGTCAGATTCTACATTTGATTGCCAAAGACGAAGTCCGACATTGCCAGTTCGCTTTTGATCTCCTGCAAGATCATCTGGCCGAACGATCCGATCAAACAAGCGTGGTCGTCGATGAAGCGCTCCATTTCCGCCACATCGGTGAGCTGGTTGTCGATCGAGTACCGATCTCGCACAAGAACGATTTCGCCGCGATTGTTGCGATCAATCATAAGATCGAAAGGCTGACAAAACGGACTCTCTCTTCACAGCTTTCGGCGGTTTTAGCATGAAAACAGATCTCGCAGAAAAAGTGTTGGCCTGGAAATTGAATTGGTTTCGGCAAAGCGAACTGGAAGGGGCTCTTCTGCTCGGGAAAATGGTGCGGACCACGAGCGATCCTTGGCTGATTGAACAGCTTACCAAGCATTGTTCGGAAGAAGCTTTCCATTCCAGGCTCTGGAGCGAAGTGATCAAAGAGCTGGAGCTGCCGCAGATTCGAATCCTCAGGAGCTATCAATCGTTCTACATCTCGCGAAGCGGCCTGCCCACCAGCCTGTTAGAAGTCCTTTGTTTCACCAACATTTTCGAGCGCAGAGTCCACTTGCATTTTCACAAAGAGTTGAACGATTCTCGGACGCCGGCAGAAGCGAAGCAGGCATACCGGCGTATGATTGAAGACGAAAAAGGACACCTGAGCTGGGTCGCCTTTTGGCTGCGTGGACAACCCGATTCATCGAAACAACTTGAACGTTTCGTAGCGATCGATCGGGAGGTCTTCAACGAAATCAGTTGTAAAAGCGATCGGCTTTGGGAGATCCCCAACCTGGGCGACGAAAGCGATGTCTAACGGCAGCGTATCTAGGCTTCACAATCGAACGAGAGAAACATCCGATTTTCAGTATCGGTTTCGGAAGTCGTTCCGTTTCGATCTGCTGGCACTGTATCGCCTTTTGCAGACAAGTGACCTCGCAAGAGAAGGGATGCTGCATTCAGGCAGCTTTAGATTTGCCGATCATATCTATCGGAACCAGGCGTCGGGCCGCACATTTCTCGGGCGCTGGCTCGACCGCCTGCTGCTCGACTTCCCGAGTACACGGGCCATGCGATCCCGCTTCATCAAAGCGAGGAATGCGATTTTTGATACTGCGCTGGCGAATTATGGCTCTGAACGAATCGAGGTATTAACGGTGCCCTGCGGTATTCCTCGCGATTACGCCGAAGCGATTCAAAACCTGCATCGAACCCACCCAAACATTGCCAGCCAGATGTGGTATACCGGTTTGGACCTGGATTCGGCAGCAATTGAAGAAGGGCGAACTTTGCTGGGATCGCAAGCAAACGTAGTTTTTGTTCAAGGCGACGCGCTGGATGCCCATTGTTTTCCGATCAATCGGTTTCATTGCATTTGCAGCACCGGGCTCGGAGAATTCCTAACTGATGAAGATCTGCTGACCTTGTATAGCAACATCTATCAGAGCTTAGCTCCTGGTGGTTTGTTCTATACCAGCGCGCTTCGAGCTGGGCGATTTGCGGCATTGCTCATGGAGAAATTCGAGCTTCGAGCGACATATCGAACGCAGGATCAGGTCCAGATGATTATGGGAAAGCTGCCTTGGTCGGAGCTTAGATTTATTGAAGACAGGTCGGGGCTTCAGACGTACGTCTACGCGCGGAAGTAGCCAGAGGAGGCAGGAGACAGGAGACGGGAGACAGGAGACGGGAGGTCGACCAGAAAGCTCGAAACTGTATCCAGTATTCCGTATTCTGTATTCTTCCTGCATATGATTCTTCAGGACGGCGATCCGATTGTCGCGATTAGCCAGCCATCGCATTCGTGGCTTTCGGGGCAACTCGCTCGCGCCTGGGGGAACCAGCAGTTCCACCGGTTTGAACCATTTGAACCAATCTGCCTTGCCGCCGAGCAACACGACGTTGGCTTTTTACAATGGGAACGTGAACCGGTACTAGATCCTGAGACTGGTCTCCCTTACAACTTCGATTCCCTACCCGAGCCAATGCATTTCGATCTATGGGCTGGAGGAATTTCGCAGCTGAGACCTGTCTGCTGGTACTCAGCGTTAATTGTTTCCCTGCATTTCTGCGACCTTTGCCGCCGATTTCATCACGCGTCCGCCAAAGACCCAGAGAGCGCAGCGAACCGCTTTTTACGCGAGCAGAGTCTGTTTCAACAGAACAGTATTGCCCAGCTTTCTACAGATCCGACGTTCAGCGATGCTGTGACCGAAGACCTGCTGGAGTTCCATCGAGCTCTGTTAGCAGTATGGGACCTTCTTTCGCTCCACCTCTGTCGGGGCCGTCCAGATCAGTTCAGGATCCCCGTTGCCCCGATTAGTTCGAGCAAGTCTTGTGAAATGACGGTCAGAGTTCGCCCCAATCGGGTCGTTAAGGTTGATCCCTGGCCGTTTCGGAGTGAGGAATTTGAGGGTCGGTGTGAGGCCAGAATCATGAACCGGACGTTTGGGGACGAGACGGCGATGAGACAGGCGCTGGACGAGAGTGAACAAAGAACGCTGATCTTTCGTTTCGTTCAAGCCGACAACGATTGAATCGCGCTCCTCTAGCGCCCCGTGAGGCGCGAGGGATTCGGGATACCATACCAGGGTTCTTCCGCCCAAGCGAGGGATCACCCCTGGCTGAGTTTTGTAGTCGCTTTGCGGCTACGGCGATCGACCAGGCGAGCGGCGCGGCGCGGTTCGGAATGAGGTGCGCCGTTGTTCGAGTTTTTACTTAGTTTTTTCTGGCGAGCGGTGTTGCGCGCCAATTCCAGTATCGGGCCCGGGAACTTGCGGCATCCTTCTAACGCTTGGTCGAAACCTTGTACGAAATTGTCGACCTCCTTTTCGCCAATGATCAGCGGAGGCAAGATCTTGATGACGTCCATGTTATGCCCGGCGACCTGTGTCAAAATTCGATGCCGGCTTAAAAGGGGGACAATGACCAACTGCGCAAATAGCCCGGTGTCGATTCGATGCAACAATCGCCAGGCCAGTTTCAACCCGAGCTGCGGCGGCTCATGAAACTCGATCGAGATCATCAGCCCTTTACCTCGAACTTCTTTGATTAACGGATGCTTAGCGCGGAGCGCATCAAGCCGATCGAGCAAAAGCCGCCCCATCCTCTCCGAATTTTCAATGAGGCCTTCCTCTTCGAGAACATTCAGTGCCGCCAGGCCGCAGGTCATCGCCAAATTATTGCGGCCAAATGTGCTGGAATGAACTACTGCTCGGTCCAGACGGCTGAAAACCTTCTGGTAGATTGCCCGCCGCGTGACGATCGCCGCACACGGGACATACCCGCCACTCAAGCTTTTTGCGACGGTGATTACATCCGGTTCAAGATCCCAATGCTGGAATGCCCACCATTTTCCCGTGCGCCCAAGCCCGCTCTGCACCTCGTCACAAATCACCAATGCTCCATATCGCCGACAAAGAGCTTGCGCCTTCTGGTAAAAATCATCGCGCGGATAGTTGACGCCTTTGCCCTGTACCGGCTCGAACAAAAACGCTGCTACATCCCCATTCTTAAGATGTTTCTCAAGCGCTTCCAGATCGCCCATTTTTATCCGGGCAGTATCGGCAAGGAACGGTCCGAACCCCTCTTGAAAATTCGCGCTCCCCGTCACCGACAGAGACCCGTAGCTTAAGCCATGGTAGCAACCTTTCAGGGTAATGATTTTTGGCCGCCCGGTCGCTGCCCGAGCAAACTTGATTGAGCCCTCGATTGATTCCGTCCCGGAATTACAAAAGAAGATGGCCTGGAGATGGTCCGGCGCCTTCTTGAGAAGCGCCTCAGCCAGTAAACCACTCAGTAGCGAACAGTCGAGCTGCACCATATTTGGCAGATCGAGATCGAGCGCGTCTTGAATCGCTTTCTTAATAACGGGGTGGTTTCGCCCCATGTTGTAAACCCCGTAGCCACTC
>JBPYFC010000179.1:0-3451 GCA_051984705.1 Chthoniobacterales bacterium
TTGTGCCGTCATGCGACGGGCGAGTCTGAGGAGTACGTCGCGGCCGCACAGCGAATCGGTCTGGATGAGATCGGGTTTGCTGATCATAACCCGATGCCTGAACCCTTCGATGACTGGCGAATGTTGATTGAAGAGTTGCCTCGATACATCGAGATGATTGAGCGCGTTCGCTCGGGAGGCATTACGGTCCGGCTCGGGCTTGAATGCGACTACATCGCCGGTCAGGAACAATGGATTGAAGAGCTCGCCGGAAAGGCCGATTGGGATTACCTGATCGGCAGCGTTCACTACATCGCTCCCGGCTGGGATGTCGATAATCCGAAGCATCTTTCGCGGTTCTCAACGAACCGCGTCGCCGATATCTGGGACTTGTACTGGAAACAGTATGTTCGCTGCATCGAGAGCGGTCTTTTCGATTTCGTGGGGCATCCAGATCTTCCCAAGAAGTTTGGCTATCGGCCGAATGGCGATTTAAAGCGATACTACGAACCGGCGGTGAGAGCAATGGCACAGCATAACGTTGCCTTTGAAATTAACACTGCAGGCCTGCGCAAACCGGCAGGCGAAGTTTACCCAGAACTCGAATTCATCCGGCTCGCGCAGGAGGCCGGTGTTGCCATGCTGATCAATTCCGATGCGCATGCGCCCGATGAAGTGGGTTATGAATTTGAGTCCGCGCGTGCGTTAGCGCGCGCAGCCGGCTACACAACAACTGCCCGGTTGGAACGGCGCAAACGAATCGAAGTTGCGCTATGAAGCTGCGCGCACGAGACCGGATCATCACATTCCCGCGGCGCCCCTTGATCATGGGAATTGTGAACATCAACCACGATTCCTTCTCGAATGACGGAACGTTAAACACCGATGAAGCAATTGTTCGGGCGCGAAACCAGGTAGCGGCGGGAGCGGATATCATCGACGTCGGAGGCGAAAGCGCGCGCACCAACCGGCCGCCGATCACTGAAAGGGAGGAGATCGAGCGGACCCTTCCATTTGTTGAACGCTTTTCCGAATGTTTGTCTGGTGTTCAGCCTATCGACCAGGAGCAGGTATACCCACCGTTGCTCTCCGTTAACACTTGGCGGCCAAAGGTTGCCGAAGCGCTGCTGACCGCTGGAGCCGATTTCCTGAACGATATGAGCGCGCTCCCCTCCGATGAGACAGCAGTTGCCGCGGCTAAAAATGGAGCCGCGCTACTCATCATGCACTCGGTCGGTTCACCGAAACAAAAAAATACGGACAAGTATTACGCTGACATCTTTCAGACGCTGGAAACGTTTTTCGGCGAGAAAATAGCTCAAGCCGAAGCCGCCGGAGTTCCCCGGGAAGCAATCGTTCTCGACCCGGGAATCGATTTCGCCAAACAAAAGAGCGACAACCTGCGTATCTATCGAAACCTGGACCGGTTGCATCGCTTTGAACGGCCAATTCTATTGCCAGTCTCACGTAAAACTGTGATCGGAGAGGTTCTAGCTTTGCCGGATCCAACCGATCGGGACGCTGGAACCGTTGCCTGCATCGTCGCTGGCATTCGAAGAGGAGCCAACATCTTTCGGGTCCACAATGTTCATGCGGCCAGCCAAGCAGTGCGGACGATGTGGGCGTTGAGGTGAGGCTTTCAGACTTGGGTTTTCAGTTTTCGGTTTTCAGTTTTCCGACTTCGCCAAGGCTACGTCGAACACGTCAGTTTTCGGTTCGCTAATGCGTACCTACGTGTGCTAGCAAGCACCAGAACTGAAAACCGAAAACTGATAACCGAAAACTGGCAACAGCCCCGAAAGCTTTCGGGGCTACAAGGGGCCCCTGCGTTTATAGAAGTCGTACCGGGCTAGGATGGTGCGGACGTAACGAGCGGTTGATCGAAAATCGATTGCGTCCTGGAAACTTACCGCAGTGACCGGTTGGCCGTTCGATTTTTGAGCTGCCAGACGAATCCAGCGGTCTACGCGGCTTTTGCCGGCGTTGTATTCTGCCAATGCAAAGGGGACAGGATCATCGTGACTGTTCCAACGTTGTATAGCTTTGCCCAGGTACCAGGTGCCGACCTCCAAGTTCAATTCCGGTTGAAGCAATTGTTCTGGGGACGGATTCGGCACGCCTTTAGCGATGGCCCAATCGCGCGCGGCGACTTCGGAGACCTGCATCAGGCCGCGTTCGCCATGACGTCCAATCATGTCAGCCTGGAACCGGCTCTCCCTCCAGACGACGGCTTTGATCAGGCGCGGGTCGACATTGTATTCTTTTCCGACTTTGGCGATGAGCGGATCGAATCGTCGATAGTCCGCCCAATTCTTAAGTTCGCGAAGTACGTAAAATGGATCTTGTGATCGTACGATAAGGTACCCCATAGCGGTCGCGCCCGACGCGACAATAACGAAGGCCAGCTTCACCAGAAACCAGCCCCAACTCTTCCACTTTCGACTTTGCTCCAAAGCCATTAAACTACGGCAAAAATGCAGCAGTACGTTCGAGTCATCACGGATGACCCCACGGATAAAGAGCTAGACTATGCCGTTCCGGAGCCGTGGACCAACCACGTTCACATCGGCTCTCGAGTAAAAGTTCCGCTGCGTTCACGCGAAATACTAGCAACAGTTGTCGCGCTCGTCGATACGCCGTCGGTGCCCGATCCCAAATCTATTTTGGAACTGATTTCCCAAACGCCGATCTTAAATGATCGCCTTCTTAAATTAGCTCGTTGGATGGCCGAGTATTACTGTTGCCCGATAGAGACATCGATCCGCTCGGTGCTCCCCCAGGTTATTCGCAAGGCGCAGCTGGGGTTCAAACGAGAACGTGTTCTCTCTTTGCAACGCCAAGTCGATGAAGCTGAGCTGGCAGCGCTGGCCAAGAAAGCGCCACGCCAGGCCGACGTGCTCCGACACACCATCGAACTGGGCGGCCCGGTCCGCTGGAGAGAACTCCAGCTCAAAGCAATGACCACGGACCGAACGATCCAACAGTTAGTCGATCGCGGATTACTCTGGGTCCAGTTCGAGAATACCGATCGCGACCCTTATGCCAAAGAGCAGTTCGTAGCCAGTGCACCGTTAGTTCTGAATCCGGAACAAACCGCGGCACTCGGCGTGGTGATGGAGTCAATTCAGACCCGGAGCAGCCAGCCGATCTTGATTCACGGAATTACCGGAAGCGGCAAAACAGAAATTTATCTGCAAGCAATCCAGGAATGCTTGAATCGTGGACTGGGCGCTCTGGTGCTCGTTCCGGAAATATCACTAACTCCGCAGACCGTTGAACGCTTCAAGATGCGTTTTCCGGTTGAGCGGATCGCCGTACTTCATAGCCATCTCTCGGCGGGTGAACGTCACGATGAATGGCATAAGCTTCGCAGCGGCCGCGCCCAGATCGCTATCGGCGCTCGGAGCGCAGTCTTTGCGCCGATTGAGCGGCTCGGTTTAATCGTGGTCGATGAAGAACATGAAACCTCTTA
>JBPYFC010000180.1:0-5610 GCA_051984705.1 Chthoniobacterales bacterium
CAAAAGAGGAGGAAGAAGAGCAGCCTTCCGGCGAAGCGGCTGAGCGGGCCAAAATATCGCCGCTTGCCAGGAAGATTGCCAAGGAGCTCGGTGTCGATTTAAGCGGTCTCAAAGGGTCCGGACCAGGCAGCCGCATCGTCCGAGACGACGTTCTTGCCGCCGCACACGGGGCTTCGAAAGCGGGCAAAGCCAGAACCGAGCCAGTTGCTGCACCAAAAGAGGCGGGAGAGGCTCCGATTACGGCGCCCGTGGCTGAGGACAAACAGATGCCGCTCTCCGGGATGCGCAAAACGATCGCGGCTCGTCTGCTTGAAAGCAAAACGACGATCCCGCATTTCTATCTTCAGGCTGAGATTGACGCGGAGCCTTTAACCAGACTGCGTAAGGAGATCAATGCCGAAGCGGAATCAGCTGGGAGGCCGAAAGTTACGGTGAACGATTTTATCCTGAAGGGTACAGCGGTAGCTGCTAAGCGAGTGCCACTTGCAAATGCTGCCTTCCAGGGAGAATCCATCCTCCAGCATGGGCGGGTGCAGCTCGCTTGTGCGGTTGCAATTGAAGAGGGGTTGGTAACTCCGGTTATCCGAGACGCCGACAAGAAGAGCTTGAGCGAAATTAGCGCGGCGATTAAAGACCTGGCAACGCGCGCCCGATCGAAGAAGCTCAAGCCGGAGGAATATCAGGGCGGTACAATCACGGTTTCCAATCTAGGCGGCTATGGCGTTGAACATTTCTTTGCCATCATCAACCCTCCGCAATCGGTCATCGTTTCAGTGGGTACGATTGTGAAAAAGCCGGTGGTAAACGCTGCCGGCCAGATCGTTGCCGGAGAACGCATGATGCTCGGCTTAAGCTGTGATCACCGCGTAGTCGACGGTGCTGTCGGAGCAAAGTTCCTGGCCGAGCTAAAGAAGCTTCTCGAAAACCCGCCGTTGATGCTCATATAGCGTTTGGCGTTTCGCGTTCCAACTTCGCCAAGGCTACGTTGGACAGGTTCGCGTTTCGAAGTGGACGAAACGTGCGTCACATTGCTCCTGTCTCCTGTATTGCGTCTCCTGTATTCCGTCTCCTGTATTCTTCTCAATCCCCCTTGCTCAAACCGCCACTTAATGTCAAAAGCGGACTATGGCTTACGATCTTGTCGTGATTGGCGGCGGCCCGGCCGGGTATGTTGGAGCAATCCGGGCGGGACAGCTGGGTAAAAAAGTTGCTTGCATCGAAAAAGAGAGGGCAGGGGGGACATGCCTGAACTGGGGATGCATCCCAACCAAGTCTCTATTGCGGAACGCAGAGCTCTATCACTTGCTCCAGCACAAGGCGAAAGACTTCGGATTTACATTCGACAACCTTGGCTACGATTGGTCGACGATTATTTCTAGAAGCAGATCTGTAGCCGACAAGCTCGCCGGAGGCGTTGAGTATCTATTCAAGAAAAACAAAGTCGATTACCTGCGTGGCGAAGCGACATTTGTTGACAATAAAAAAATAAAGTCCCGATCCGCTGACGGCAAAGAGCAAACTGTCGAAGCCGCAAATGTCCTGGTAGCCACGGGGGCTCCGGCCCGCGAAATGCCCGGGCTTCCGGTCAATGGCACAACAGTGGTTAACAGCCGTCAGGCAATGGTGATCGAGCAACAGCCGAAGAGAATCATCATTATTGGAGCCGGAGCCATTGGTGTTGAATTTGCTTATTTCTTTAACGCGTTCGGTACCGAGGTCGTTCTTGTCGAAATGTTGCCGAATTTGCTTCCGATTGAAGACACGGAGATCAGCGTCGCGCTGGAGCGATCATTTACTAAGCAGGGGATCAAGTTCTTTACCAACACCAAAGTCACTGAAGCGGGTGCCGATAAGAACGGCGTCAAAATAACTCTCGAGGGTAAGAAGAAGGAAGTGCTGGAAGGAGACTGCGCATTGGTAGCAATCGGTGTGACACCTCTGGTCCCGGCTGGAATCGGAGTGAAGCTCGACAAAAAGGGTTACATCGAAGTCAACGACCGCTACCAAACAAATGTACCGGCTGTTTACGCCGCCGGAGACATCATCGGTCCTCCCTGGCTAGCTCATGTGGCGATGTGGGAAGCTGTCCAGGCTGTCGACGGCATATTCGTCCAGGGATTCAAACCAAAACGGATTAAAACGTTTCCCGGTTGCACCTATTGTCAGCCACAGGTCGCGAGTATCGGCCTCACTGAACGAGCCGCGAAAGAGCAAGGACTAAAGTTTAAGATTGGCAAATTCCCGTTTTCGGCAAACGGCAAGGCGCTGGCCGCCGGCGAATCTGAAGGATTTGTTAAACTGCTGATTGGCGAGCAGCACGGAGAAATCCTGGGAGCACATATAATCGGTCCTGAAGCCACTGAACTCATTGTCGAGCTTGGCTTGGCAATGAATCTCGAAGCAACATACGAAGAGATCGAAGCAACGATTCACGCGCATCCGACATTAAGCGAAGCAGTACACGAAGCGACCGGTGCTGCGTTCGGGCACGCAATCCATATTTAGGTTCCGGTTTCGGGTTCCGGGTTTCGCAACTCAGTGCAGAGCGTCTGCTTTGTTCACAGGGTCATGAAATAGAGTCGTGTTTTGGAATACAAAGCATCTTCATCTTAAGCATGTGAATGATTGCCTGGAATCTGCATAACAAGCTCATATTCAGTATGTTATCCTATCCAGCAGTATGTGAATAAGTTCCGGAGAAAATCCGGACCGCATTCAATAACTTCCGAATACACAAAGTTATTCCGGCTTATCCACAGATATTCGAGAAGGACTCAAACTACGATTAACAGTCGGTGTCCCTTCCGGATCTACTTGCCAAACTTGCCGGTCATTGGAACAAAGCGGACCGGCAGGACCGCTGTTTGTTCGACTTTCGTGCCGCGTTTGCGAAGGAGAAAGAGCTCCTGCATTCCTGGTGAACCCACTGGAATAATCATCTGTCCGCCATCTCTGAGCTCATCTACCAGCGGCTGAGGGATATGGTCCGGGGCGCATGTTACGATGACCCCATCGAACGGAGCATGTTCTGGCCAACCTTTGTAGCCGTCGCCAGTGAGAACCTTCACATTTAGATAGCCGAGGCGCTTCAGATTTGCTGCGGCCTGTTTGGCAAGGGGCTCGAGAATTTCGATGGTATAAACCTCGGCCACCAGACGAGAGAGAATGGCTGCCTCGTAACCCGATCCAGTTCCAATCTCCAGGATCCGGTCAGCCGGTTTGGGATCGAGCTTCTCGATCATGAACGCTACAATGTACGGTTGGGAGATGGTCTGCCCATAACCGATCGGCAAAGGCTCGTCCTCATAAGCGAGCTTCCGCTCATTCTCCGGCACGAACTCGTGTCGTGGCACTACAGCCATGGCATCGAGCACGCTACGATTCTTGATACCGCGTCCGGCGCCGGCGAGTTGCTCCTCAACCATCCTTCGACGAGCAACATCAAAGTCGTTGTCAGGCTTTCCCTGGCAAGCAGCTGCGAACAGCAGCAAGAGCACGGCAACTTTCTTGCCCATTCAGCGAATTATAACCCGGGTCAACAACCTACGCGAGCGCTTGCGGCCAGCCCGAAAAGGCCATAGAGATCCGGCGACAGCGTGCCCACCCTCTGCGCACCAAACGCCAAACGCCAAAACTTGTCGCGCCGTAGCCCGGCCTTGGCCGGACGAAGGCGGACGCCCAACGCGCCCCTCACTGCGGATCAAAAATCGATCCGAAATCCGGATCAAACAACCGCTTATAAGTCCGAGTGGCAAAAACGTCGGTCATTCCAGCAAGATAATCGCAGAGGATTCGTGCCTTGGCCGATTGCTCAGTCTCGGTCCGAATGATGCGATCAAAACTCTCGGGTAACAGGCGAAGCCCTGTTCCATCGAGATAGCTTTCTGCGAATGCTCTAAACAGGTTCTGCAGGATCACTCGGGCTTTGCGTCTGAGTTGATGCAATTGCGAGTGATCGAAAACGAGATCCTGGGAAAGCATTTTGTAAAAGTCGGCTTCACGCCGTACTTCAGGATCAATGTACATCCCCAGCCGGTAACGATTGGTTTCGTTCGCGAGCGGAACATCTCGTTCGATCAACGAACATGCCCGTATAAACACACCGATCTTTTTCGAAAACTGGGAGTCGGCTTTTCGCTCGCGAATCGCTTCCAGGACAATCTCAGCGAGTTGGGCCTGAACGGGTTGCAGCGACTTGTGTTCGGCCCATTCTTGAACCCGTTCAAGACGCAAAAAGCCTGCGTTGATACTATCGACCAAATCATTCAAACAATATGCGGCATCATCGGCCCAATCCATGATCTCGCATTCCAGGCTACGAAAACGGTTCAAGTTGTGGATCCTTGCTGGATCGACCTGGCCAAAAGCAAAGGCTCGCAGTGGCGCCTGCTCGTTATAGATGAAGTGATTCAGGGCCTCGGGTTGTTCCTGGTAGAGTCGTTTGTATTTCAAGATCCCGTCGAGGAAGGCCCTGGTCGGATTCATGCCGCGCCGCGTATCTGCGCGAGAATAAATAGTATCAGCGATGATGCGTAAGCTTTGCGCGTTTCCTTCAAAACCGCCGAACGGTTTCATCAATTGATGCAAGGTTGCCTCACCGGCGTGGCCGAACGGCGAGTGTCCGAGGTCATGTGTCAGGCAAACCGCTTCGACCAGATCGGGATCAACAAAAAAGTCTTCGCGCAGGAAAGGGGATGTCCGCTTTAAAAACGCGCAAATCGATCGGCCAATTTGTGCAACCTCAAGTGAATGGGTCAGCCGTGTTCGATAAAAATCGAATTCACCGGAGAGAAAAACCTGCGTCTTGGCCTGAAGCCGGCGAAATGCTGAGCTGTATATGATCCGATCGCGATCGACCTGGAACGGTGTTCGGTAACTGTCTGGATCGCGCGACCCAAATGTTTCGAGATCAAACTGGTTGTAGAAACCGTTTCCAGCAAGTGAGCCCACGCGCGTATTTTAGCATGTGAAGTAGTGTCGCGCGCGCACGAGGCTGAGCTAAAGCTCAGCCCTACCGACGATTGGATCGAAGTGCGGTGTCGGTAGGGCGCCGATTTATCGGCGCCTCGTGTGCGGGCCACCTCTTGATGGCGCGGCTCAGCCGCTAATCGGCCTCAATAAGATGCAAACCTGGCCTGATGCTCGAACTGTTGGCGTTATTAGTGACACCCACGGACTTATTCGCGAATCTGTTATTCAAGCACTCGCGAGCGTCGATCTGATACTGCACGCAGGCGATGTCGGGCGCGTCGAAATTCTAGGCCGGCTGCGTAGATTGGCTCCGGTGGTGGCGATCGCGGGCAACGTCGATTCTCATATTCCTTCGCTTCCGCCGACCGAGGTCGTGTCGGTGCGTAATCGGCTTATTTACTTGATTCACAGCTTGGCCGATCTGGATCTCAATCCCACGGTCGCCGGTATCTCGATGGTCGTCTCGGGTCATTCTCACAAACCATCGGTGCACGAGGAGGATGGCGTGCTGTATGTGAACCCTGGAAGCATCGGCCCCAGGCGCTTCAAGCTACCGATCAGTTTTGCGCTCGCCGAATTTCACGCTACCCGCATCGTGGTTAAGCTGAAAGAGCTCGCCGGGTGAGAGATAGCGGGGCG
>JBPYFC010000181.1:0-4934 GCA_051984705.1 Chthoniobacterales bacterium
GTCCCTGGAAGTTAATTTCTTTAAGCCCGGTAAAAACGTCGTCCCAATCCACAGTCCCTTCGCCGGGCATACCGCGATGACTTTCGGACATATGGATATAACCAGCGCGATTTCCGGCGGTGCGTAGCGCAGAACTGAAACCTTCTTCTTCGATATTCATATGATAGGTATCGAAGTGGACCACCATGTCATCCCCGCCGATTCGCTGGATCAGCTCTGCTGCCTGTTCTCCAGTATTAATCAGATAGGTTTCGTATCGATTGACCGGCTCAATCCCGAGTGTGACACCTTTGCCGGCCCCGTAAGCTCGGAGTTCGCGAAGGACATCGACAATCTTCTGATGCTCTTGAGCGGTTGGTGCCGCTTTTGTGAGAGTTCCGAGGTTGCAATAAATGCAGCCTAATAATTGTTTCCCACCAAACTCAGCGACACGATCAACCGCCCTTTTCAAAAGCTGTAGTGCGCCTAAAGGATTAAAGGGCAGATGAGCGTCTTTCGGCAGCCCAAGCGAAGCGACCCCCTCTATTCCTGCCTTTTCCAGTGCGCGTCTGACAATCGCCGAATCGAACTCATCAGGCCGCAGCAGCGGTATCTCGATAAGATAAAATCCGAGTTCGCCAGCCTGCTCAATGACCACAGGAGCAATCTTGTTGTTCCATTCTCCGTTCAACGTAAATGCGTGTGTTCCGAATTTTGGCATGAGATGGGCTTACGGGTTTCGGGTTTCGGGTTTCTAGTTTCGGGCGGTCGATCAGCGGGTCTCGTTGATTTAGCACCCGACCAACGTCTGTCATAAAAATTTACCAGGATTTAGAATTCCGTTTGGGTCGAGAGCATGTTTCATCGTCTGGTGGAGCGCCAGGTTCTCGGCAGACACCGCTTTTGGCCACCAGCGTTTTTTCGCTAATCCGATGCCATGCTCGCCGGTGATTGCTCCGCTTGCCCCAATCACATATCCGAACAGATCGTCCAACGCCTGTTCCATTTGTTCCGTTGCTTCGGCTGGGTTGGCTACCATGACGTTCACGTGAATGTTGCCGTCGCCAGCGTGTCCGAAGCAGGCTACAGGAAACCCATATTTTTCCTGAAGCCCGGCCGCAAATCGCACCAGGTCGACAAGTTTTCCGCGGGGCACCGTAACGTCCTCGTTCAGTTTGGTCAGGCCAGTTGCCTTTAGCGATTCGGAAAACTCGCGGCGCAGGTCCCACAACTTTTCGCATGCTTCCTCTCCCAGAGCTGTTTCCATGGTCAGCGCGCCGAGGGATCCGACCAGGCCGGATAATGCATCGATCTCCGAGCGAACAGAGTTTTCTTGCCCGTCGAGATCGATCAGCAAATGGGCTTCTCCTTCGGGAATGATCCGATGCAGAAGATGCTGGCGTGCGGCTTCCAAGGTAAACCGATCGGCGATCTCTAGCGCAGAAGGAAGAGATCCGTGCGCAAGCACCTGCTGCACGGCGGCGGCGGCATCTTCAATCGAACGAAAACTGGCTGATATCGATCCTCGAGCTGGAGGCAAGGGCAGCAGCCGGAGAGTTACCTCCGTTACAACTCCGAGCATTCCCTCCGAGCCGACAAAGAGACCGACCAGATCGAATCCGGTCTTATTTTTGTGGGTTCTCCCACCGACACGAACGATCGAACCATTTGCTAGAACAACTTCCAGACCGAGAACGTAGTGCCGCGTCACGCCGTACTTAAGGCAGCGCGGCCCGCCCGCATTCGTTGCAACATTGCCGCCGATAGAACTGTTTTTGAGGCTGGCAGGATCAGGCGGATAAAACAACCGGTGCGCTTTCACCGCGTCCTGGATCCGAGACGTTATGACTCCAGGTTCGACGACGGCGACTCCATCAGCGACCGCAATCTCTTTGATCCGGTTCATGCCGGCCATCGAAAGAGCGATGCCTCCGCGCTCAGGCACGCACCCACCAACGTATCCATACCCTGCTCCACGAGGAGTCACCGGGATCTTGTGCTCGTTTGCAAAACGGAGCAGCTGCGAAACCTGTTTATTCGTCGTTGGCCGAACGACCACGTCCGGTAAATGGCTCGCAAACCATTTATCGCCGCTGTTTTCACGAAGGATTTCCGGCTGGCGGGAGACGATGCCGTCGCCCAAGAGAGCACTAAGTTCAGCGTAGAGATCCATGTGGACGGGACCTATAGGACCAATAGCATAATTTCCACTGTCGCGCGGAGCACTACTTTCAGGACCGCGCCAGCGCGATCCTACATGCCCATAATCTGATAGCCGCCATCTACATAGATGACTTGACCAGTGATCGCTGCAGCGCCGTCGCTCGCCAGGAAAATGCCGGTCTGACCTAACTCAGCGGGGTCACAGCTTCGTTTCAATGGGGCATGTTCCTGGTAATGTTTCAGCATCGCGGTAAAACCCGAGATGCCGCGTGCCGCCAGCGTTTGTACGGGACCGGCGCTGATACAGTTGACCCGGATTTTCTTCGGCCCCAGGTCGTAGGCGAGATAACGAGTAGTAGCCTCCAAGCTTGCCTTCGCGACCCCCATGACGTTGTAGTGCGGAACAACCTTCTCGGCGCCATAATAGGTCATCGCGATGATGCTACCTCCATCAGTCATAAACGGAACTGCCTCGCGGGTCAGGCCTACCAAGGAATAGGCGCTGATGTTGTGTGCCATCAAAAAGGCATCGCGAGACGTGCTGAGAAAATCTCCTTCCAATGCTTCTCGCGGCGCGAACGCAACGGAGTGAAGCATCAAATCAATGCGATTGGTATGCTCTTTGACTCGCCGAAAAAATTCTGAAATTTCTTCGTCAACCGCGACATCACAAGGATAAAGCGGAACATCGGAGCCGAAAGTTGAAACCAGGTCTTCGACGTTTTCTTTAATTCGCTCGCCCTGATAATTGAAGATCAGTTTAGCACCAGCAGCCGCCCAGGCTTGCGCAATTGCCCAAGCGATACTGCGTTTGTTTGCAACACCAAAGACAACGCCGGTTTTTCCTTCAAGTGGTCGTGAGCTCATAGAGGAGGCAGATTAGCTATCATAGAGACCCTGAGAGAGCCTGCCGCAACTAGAAAATCTTACAGGGCGTCGGACGTTGCAGACTCCATGACAACGAACTCGCTTTCGCAAAGGAAAACTGAGAAACTGGACCCGGATCGCGAAACACCTCTACGAAAATTAACAAGACGAGACTACTCTTACTGCTGGCGCCGGCTCTCTTGAGCCTTTCCGTATCCGGTGCCAACGGCGCCACAGATTATCTGAGCGTGCCGGGACCCATCAATCTAAACCAGTTAACTTACGATTTAGCCTGGTCCTCCCATCCAAAAGACAACTTCTACGTGCAGGAGTATACGCCAAAGGGCGAAACCCCGGAGCATTACAGTAACATGCTAACGCTTCAGGTAGTTACTGGAAACAGGTCGGCCAAAGAAGTTTTGGGTGCATTGGTGAGAATCATAGAGGAACGGGGAAAAACCGATCCACTGGTTCATCATGAGGTATTTCAAAGTGCCGCCGGCAAAGACGAATATCTGATTGATTTCCTTCAAAGCGAGGGCTCTGGTCCCAGCATCGTCGAATGGAATGCTTACCGTTACAAGACTTTCACTGATAAATCAGGTCACACCGGCGTGCTTCTGTTCGGCATCAGCCGCCGCGCATATGGTGAACAGATTCAACCTTTCCTGGTAGCGCTGAAAAGCGAGAGAATAAAACTCCGGAACGCTCTGAGCGCGCATCCCCTTCCAGAAATCGCCGTTAAACAATAGCCTGGAGCCGACCGCTTTACCATAGGTCCAGTTTCTAGCTCGGCCTCCAGGAGCAACCTTTTGTGGGTGCTCGCCCCTGACAGCTCGGCGAGATGCTCGCCTACCTTACTTTCCCCCGGCTCGGACAAAGCGCTCCGATCTCACAGCCCGCGCAATCGGGGTTCCTCGCATAGCACCTACGCCGGCCATGCCAGATCAACCAATGACTGAAGTTGGTCCACTGTGACTGCGGCACCCGTTTCATCAGGTCTTGCTCAATCTTTTCCGGTTCGCTGCGGGAGGAGAGCTTCAGGCGTTTGGTCAATCGCATCACGTGCGTGTCAACGACGATCCCCTCATTGATTCCAAACGCGTTTCCTAAAACGACGTTGGCGGTCTTGCGTCCGACGCCCGCCAATCCGGTAAGTTCTGCCATCGAATTTGGCACCTTGCCGCCATATTTCTCGACCAGGTCTTTTGCCATCGCCCGGATGTTTTTCGCTTTGTTCCGATAAAACCCGGTCGACTTGATCTCCTGTTCAAGCTCTTCCGGATTCGCTTTGGCAAGGTCCGCTGGGCTCCGGTATTTTTTGAACAGGTCACGTGTCACAATATTGACCCGTTTATCAGTGCATTGAGCCGAAAGAATAGTTGCGATGATCAATTGGAAGGGTGTCTGAAAATCAAGCTCGCAATGAGCGTCCGGATATGTGTTGCGAAGCCCTTCGATGATTTTGTCGAGGCGTTCTTCCAATTTGGCCGAGGCTGGAGCGCGGCGAGATTTCAGTTTCATTGTTTTGCCTCCTTCACCAATAACCCGACATCCTTAAGCGATTGCACGAAATAGGCGCATTCTGGCTCTGTATAATATTTTCTGAGATTGGTGAAGTAAGTGTTCGCGTTGGCTTGGTCACCCCGTTTCAGAGCTATCGCTACTCGCGCGTAGTAATAGGCCGGCGTTTTACCTGGGAAATTCATCGTGCTGACCAGGCTATTTGCTTTTTGATCTTCCCCCGCAAGCAGGGCGCAAAGGATGATCTTAAACTGCAAGACCTCCGAATCCGGATCGGTTTTTTGCAAATCGGAAAATCGCTGTTCAGCCAAAGGATAATTGCCGCGCACCAGTTCCAACTCAGCCAGATTCAGCCGCGCTGGATCGAATTTCGGATCGAGTGAGAGGGCCTGGTTAAACTG
>JBPYFC010000182.1:0-15177 GCA_051984705.1 Chthoniobacterales bacterium
TGTGCACTAAGCATGCGCTAGAGGTCTCTTACTTCTTTGAAATTCTCAGAGACGCTATGTACGAGAAAGCACTCATCGACCACTGTTCTAAGTTTGAATTCTTTGGCCGTCTTGCCACTGCGGCTGATGCATGTCTCCTCGAGCAACCCGATGCCAGCGCGCACCTGCTTTGTGCAGCTGTCCTTCGAGAGGCCTACGCTATTGCCAGGCAGATTGGCGTGGGAGAGTTCGACTTCTTAACTATCGCTGAAGGAAATCAGATTGCGGACGACCTAACACCTCCCCAACTGCGGGACTGGATATTCCGGCATCAAAGAAATGATCGAATTCTTTCGTGACCTTGGTATCCGGATCCACGGAACAGTATGAATCCACTTTCTATCGGGCACCCTGAGGAGTGAACCAGACATCATGAAATATTTTGCGTACGGCTCGAACATGCTAACGGCCCGAATTCTCTACAGATGTCCCGGAACAAAGGAAATCGGGCGGGCTTCGCTCGCCGGCTACATGCTGCGCTTTGACAAGCGAGGTACCGATGGTTCAGCGAAATGCGCCATTCATTCGACCTCTAATCCACACGACATCGTTCGCGGTGTGTTGTTCGAGGTCCCTCAAGCACAGGTTTCGAGCCTGGATGCAGCCGAGGGAGAAGGCACTGATTACGACCGGAGGCAGGCCCGGGTCGAAACCGAGAATGGCGAGGTTGTCCCCGCGGAAACGTACTTTGCTAAAGAATCGAAGATTGACGCTGGCGCTAAGCCTTACGATTGGTACTTGGATTTAGTCGTCGCAGGAGCGCTCACGCACGAACTACCCGAGGCTTACGTTGCCGCGCTGCGAAACGTCCAGGCAAAACCCGATCCCGACCTGAAACGCCCCGCTCGACTTCAAGCCTTAAAGCAAGTTGGTACGATCGGGGACCTCTGGGCATGAGGACCTTCGGACCATGTTCAGTGAAGCTGTCGCGAAATCCGGCCGGCCCATGGTCGTCAGCCTTTCGCCCGGGCCGATTTCGATCGACAAGCGCGACGAAGTCTCTCGATACTCTCAGATTTGGCGCATCTCGCAAGACGTCTGGGATGTTTGGAACAGCGACAAGAATTTTCCGAACGGTGTGAAAAACCAATTCATTTATGCGGCTCGATGGGCCGGCGTGGCGAATCCTGGCCGTTGGCCTGACGCCGACTGCTACCCATCGGCAGCCTGCGTCCTTGCCCAGGATGGGGCGAGCCGCGCGATACGCGTCTCACCCGCGACGAACAGCGTACGTTGTTGACGCTGTGGTCCGTCTTCCGCTCGCCGCTGATCATGGGCGGCAATCTGCTCCAAGCAGACGCGTGGATGAGATCGCTGCTCACCAACCCGGAAAGTGATAGCCGTCGACCAACATTCTACCGGCAATCGCCCCGTGATCGCCTCGGACAACACCATCATATGGCTCGCGCGCCCCGAGGTCGGCGACGACGCCTACATCGCCGTCTTCAACATTAGCGACGTGCGGGAAACCATTCTCGAGCGGCATTCTCGTTCAATGGTCCCCTGGTCCACTGGTTCTTCGGCCTCGCGAACAAAACAACCTGGGAACCTTCGGACCGTGGGATTATGCGACAGCACATCAAATAGAGTTAGAGCGTCGGCGAATTCTGGCGATAAGATCAACCCTTCGGACGCTCGTCAGCAAGGCTGTTGGCCGATCTCGAGGACAACGCCCTCTCAAGCAAGCAAAAACATTCATAACAGGACGCCGCCGCTTTTGTAAGAGCTGGCACGAGCGGCTAGACCGCCCGGTCACTCGGCTCCTTGGCTCTTTGGAACATTGGCCCCCGGGAGTGCAGGGCGTGGGGCCTTCGGACCAGGCCCGAGGCTTCAGTTTACCCTGCGTCAAACACCCCATAAGCGCTAAGATAAGACAGTGTTCATCAATGTCCCTCGCTTGCGACGACCCCTCCCTAAGTTCGAATAAGTCTGTCCATCTGGTAGCGTAACGCCGCTTCGGCCTTCTCGGGACTGTTATATCCGAAGATTACAATTTCCAGGACCTGCTGGCCGAGATTGCGCTCACCGAGGAGCACCGACTCAAGTCTGACGATGTGTGTGTCCCAATGGTCCCGAATTCTGGGCTGCTCGCCGGCTTTTGAGTTTTCCCAAACGCAGAAGAAGACATACACATCCCGGCCATTGTAATCGAAATCTAAAGCCCGGAACGGAATGCTAACGTCGTTGACTTTAACTTCGATGGCTCCCCGATCTGCCCGAAGTTTATATCCCGCCGCTGGCAGGCAAATCTCCGGACGGTGCAAGCGGGCGCGAATTCCCGAACTGAGCGGACCGGGGGCCCACCTGAAAAAGAACGCCGTCCAAGTGCTGCCGTCACTCTCCAACCATGAGGCTCCGTGTTCTTCGTCCGCAATCAAATCTGGAATCTCTACACTGCGAAACTGCTCTTTGGCGACCGGCCATTCAACGGACCAATGGACCTTTTGTCGGGTTTCATGGACCCGATACCAAATTTCGGTGCCGAGAACTGTGAGTAGCAGCCACATGGCAAGAGCGATCGCCCTACTCGGGGGAAACGGCATCGGAGCCGATCCTTTCGAAGGCTCCAGCCTGGGAGGCGTTCCCGAAAGAAGACGCGCAAGTCCCCAGAGGACAAAGAAACAAATGCCCAGAATGATAAAACCGGCTGGATCATGCCACTGCGAGAAGGATTCCATGCCATTTTTGGCGGCAACCCAGCAGAGAAGCAAAGTGCGCCCCACATTGCATAAAAATGCGACTAGTAATCCTAAGAGCACTAGGACGATCCTTCGCTGCCAGGCGGCTCTATAGAGTTCTCCAAGAAAGAGAGAAACCATGATCGTCGCCTGAAGAGATCTTACGCCGCTGCAGGCTTCGTCGATACCTAGCAGCCCGGTTTTGAGTTCGATTACGTTTCCGTGCTGCAACGCCTGGATATTCAATAGGTTCAAAGATCCAACCGTGACCCAGGTGGCAATCTGCATAAGGTTCTGGCTCAGGAGTACTTCAAAGGAGGTCGGCCAGGGGACCGTCGTTAGGATGAAGCAAATGCCGAACGCAAAGTGCCTGAACCAAGATCTGCCTCCCAGAAAATAGATTGCGCTCAGAGAGAGGACCACGACTTCTAGACTCAGCAGCCAAGCGATCAGTCTCCAATCGGGATTGGGCTGCACAATCAGCCAAGTCGGCAGAAACGCAAAAGCGGCTATCCAAAATAACCATACCGCGTTCCGAGCAAACGCGGATTCGATTGGTGGTCGGGTGATCCAACGAATGGCCAACAAGTAAGCGCAGAGCACCGGCCCAAACCATCCGAAGCTATACTGCGGGCTAGCGGCCCAATAGAGCGACAGATGTTTGATAAGAAGGTACCAAAGCCCACTGAAGACGGCGAGCGGTAAGATTCGCTGCAAGAGTTTGCGGTATCCAACCATCAAAAAGCTGCTCAGCGAGGAGGTGTAAATCCCGGACGTTGATCCCGTGATACACAAGTTTCAAATTGCAGTCCTTCTCCCCCAAAGAAAAGCAAGACGAACAATCGTGAGGCTTTCCCAGCTGCTATTTTTGGTTCGCCTTCGGACGGAAAAGCTGTCGCGCGGAGAAAAGCAGAACAGCACCAAAAAAAGGAACTAACACCCATGCGACGTTTGGCTCCGGGGCGGCGGGGATGTCGTCTCTGTCGTGATCTCTGTCGCGACCATTCTGTTTGCCGTTGTTTTGGCCACCGTTGCCCGTACCGTTGTCTGTGCCAGCATATCCGAGCATGGGGAGAATGAAGGAGACAGCGAGTACAGCGCAGATTTTACCAAGGCGGTTGAGAAATCGGGAGTTTGTCATATCTCGTTTGACGGAACTTTCTGCAAACCTTTCAGCTTTTTGTCAATCGGGGAATTCCTTGAGTGTCAATTAAGGGCAGCATCGCAAGTTAGGCACTATTTGTTAGGCACAACGATTTCGCAACAAACTCATATTTATATTGGTTTTTCATAACTTATACAAAACGTCAACTAGCGTAGTTAGACTTACCGTCGGCGCGCTAGCCTCATCCCGCTCGATTCTCGGGGCTCAAGACATGGTTGAAGCGTGAGGCGCTCAAAGCAGCCATATCCAGAGCGCTGCGGGCCGAGCGGCGGCCGCCATAGATCTTGCGTTTACCTCGCCACAGACCACTGTCGCAGTTAAGCGGAGCGACTCCCAGCAAGTAGGCCGCTTTGGCTGGAGAGAGCGTTCCCAGGCCTGGCATAGTGGCCACAAGGTGACAGCGGTGACTGAGCCAATGCCTTGGGTTTGGCTGAGTCGTTCAAAGCGCGCTTTTAGCCAAAGCAATCCTTATCTTAGCGCTGTGGGGCTAAAGCCCTTGGCTGACATCTCTGGCCACGGCGTGGCCTTCGCTCCGTAGGAGCGTGGGATTATCAGCCCAGGGCTTCAGCCCTGGGTGATACGCGAATTAATGACTGCCCTGAAAGGGGCAACCGAATGGGCGTGACAAAAACTAAAATATATGATGTTAGGTTACCATGTCCAATCTCTTTCACGCCTCGTCATTCACGTCATCTTCTCCACGAAAAACCGGCAAACTCTTCTGCGACCCAAGAACGTTCAAAATGAGATCCACGCTTACTTGGCCGGCATGCTGAAAAACCTGGGTTGCGAGGCTATCCAGATCGGTGGAACCGCCGACCATGTTCACGTTCTTGCTTTCTTATCTCGGACTATTAGCCTCGCCGATCTTATTCGACGCCTGAAAGGAGCTTCATCCAAAGTTCTGAAAGAAAAAGGAATTCGCCAGTTCAGTTGGCAGAACGGCTACGGTGCGTTCTCGGTAAGTGAATCGAACGTCAGGTCGGTTGCCGCATACGTTGAAAATCAGGAAGAGCATCATCGAACATTGACGTTTCAGGAGGAGTTCAGGGTGTTCTTGAAGAAGCATCGCATCCCGTTTGATGAGCGATACCTCTGGGATTGACACGCGCGGAGGTCTGCCGGTCTTTCAGACTGGGTGGCGGTGCGACAGGGCACCCAGGGCTAAAGCCATGGGCTAACGTCTGTAGCCACTGCGTGGCCGCGCTCCGAAACCGGCGCCCTTTTGATCCTTCCAACGCGTCCCCTCTACTCCTCTGAGGCCGTCTTGCTCCTTGCTTCCTGGACAAGCTGCGCTTTCAACGTGTTCAGGTCCTCGGATAACCCGACCGGATAGAAATGCGGGTTAAGGAGGCGTTTTACACCAGCATAGAATCGACCGAGTTCGCGGGTGACTAAGTTGCGTATTTCGTGAATCGACGGTGGGTCGTATGCCAGCTTGCCCGATCGAAAAATTGGCATCAACAGATCATGGTGTTTGGCACCGGCAGGAGCTCGTCGTTGCAACGTGACGTCGGCAATATCGATCAGCTTGCGCCCAGGGTCGCCCTCGGACAATTGATCATAAATCATGTCCGCAAAATACTCGTCGTTATACTCGAATCGCCGGACTTGAAGTGCACCGGGATTCGAAATCTTAGCGACCTGTTCTGATAGCTTAATCTTGTGTTGCCAAGGGCCACCTTTTTTCCGAATTGCCCCTAGCTTGTAGACTCCTCCAAGAGCTGGCTGGTCAAATGCAGTGACCAGTTTGGTGCCGACGCCCCACTGATCAATAACAGCTCCCTGTTCGTGTAGACTCGCAATGATGTGTTCATCCAGATCGTTACTGGCAAGAATTTGCGTCTTTTGAAAGCCGGCTTCATTTAGCAGCCGGCGGGCCTGGACGCTTAAATATGCCAAGTCGCCTGAATCGAGACGGATGCCGTAGAGCTCTTTGCCTTGAGCGCGCAGCAGTTTGCCGGCTTCAATCGCATGTCGGACACCGGCTAACGAATCATAAGTATCCACCAGAAAGATAGAGTTGCCGGGCATCGTTTCCGCAAACGCTTTGAACGACTCCAGTTCGCTTCCGAAAGCCATTACCCAGCTGTGCGCATGCGTACCGCGAACCGGAATCCCAAAAACTTTTCCGGCCAAAACGTTTGATGTCGCCGCGCAGCCGCCGATGTAAGCAGCTCGGCTTGCGGCTAACGCACCGTCTGGTCCATGGGCGCGCCGGAGCCCGAATTCAAGAACAGGAGCCCCTCGAGCTGCCAGACAAACGCGAGCGGACTTTGTTGCGATCAGCGTTTGAAAGTTGAGGATGTTTAGCAACGTAGTTTCAAGCAGCTGACACTGCAAAAGCCGCCCGATGACTCGTACAAGGGGTTCATGCGGGAAAACTACATTGCCTTCAGGAATCGCATCGACGTCGCAGGTGAAGTCAAGTCTCGCTAGGTAGTCGAGGAAGCGCTGCTCAAAGAGCGGTTTGCCGTCGTTTCCTTTTAACTCCCCCAAGTATTGAAGGTCGTCCGGTTGAAACGCGAACTGATCAAGGTAACTGATCACGTCGGCCAACCCGCAGGTAACTGTGTAACCGCCATTGAATGGCTGTTGTCTGTAAAAGAAGCTGAAGACCGCGTCATGCTCTAGCAGGCCGTTCTTCCAGTAACCATAGGCCATGGTCAGCTGGTAAAGATCGGTCAGCAGCGCCGGCGATACGCGATCTTCTTGGGTCATTTGAAATAGACTAGATACGCGAAGAGCCCATTGGTTCGACGGCAGCGATTGTCCGCCGAACGCTACCCGCATCGCCCACGGCGTTCTCGCATTCTATTTTCCTTCGATCCATTTGATAAACGCGCCCGGACCCCCATCAACGTAGCCGATGACCCGTTTGACCTCTTTGCCTCGGGAGTCAAGCAGGACGTAGGTTGGGTATCCTTCGATCGAGTATTGTTGTTGAAGCTGATCGTTTTGTTGCGTCTCGCTTGGCGGCAGCTTTTTCTTTCGTGGGTAATCAAGTTTCACTAGAACGAGATTCTTGGAGGCGAAGTTTTCGAACTGCGATGTGCTCAACACTTCGCGTTCCATCTTCATGCATGGCGGACACCAGTCTGAGCCGGTGAAATCGATCAACACCTGCTTGTTCTCTTTCGCAGCTTGAGCAAGCGCCTGTTTGTAGTTTGTTTGCCAAAGGTTCGCATCCGCGGCTGCGCGAAGGGAAAAGACGGGTGCGAAAGCCAGGATCACGACAGCTACTGTTCTGGCGAGGGATCGGATTTTGGTCAATTCCATGAAATAATTTTAACCCGAATATCTTCCCGGTTCAAAAATGAGCACGAACGGCCCTCGCCGCATTTCTAACGCTCCTTAGAGCGGCTACGGGTTCGGAGTACCCGGGACTTCGGCCCTGGCTTATTCCACGCCGATACGCCGACACGCCGATACGCCGACACGCCGACACCTTTACCGTTGCCGCCTGGTTGCGCTGTGGTCCCTACTTCAGAAAAAAGTCGACTTCTTCTTCGTAGGTCCGAAATGGGTCAGGCATGGCCAGGTAATCCTGGCTATCCAGGGCAATCGAATCCCAATTGACGATGTAAGGGAGATGCTTTTCCTGAAACCGGGCGATAGCTTTAGATCTACCTTTGGCTCGGGTCGCGCCCGGCGGTTGGCGGATCGATTCTTCTCGACGTACGCTCGCATTGAATTCGCCAATCGCCTTTGCCGGTTTCAAAGCGAAGAAAAGTCCGCGTGCTGGATTTATATTGTGATACTCAAGGTCCAAGCTCTGCAGCCACGGGTCTTGCCAACCCAGGCCTTCTTCCTCCATGAACATTGTAAGAAGCCATTTCTTGGAGATCCAATCGACACCGCCGATCAAGAGCTCAGGTTTGTTTCGGATGGCGTCCAAAGTGAAGCTCCAGCTTTCAAGTATCCAGTCGGTCTCCTCGTCCTGGCCGAAAAGATAACGATGAGCGTGCTCGAGAAACTGATACTGAATGTCGAGTGCATCCTGACGAGATCCATCGTCCATTTCGACCAGCCATTTCTCTTCGGGATCGCGGGAGATCTCGCGTGTTGCCAGTACAGCGTCTCGAAGAATCAAATGCGTTGGCAGAAGATTCTCTTCCAGTAGCGTAAGCGCGCACGCAGTCGTCCCGACTTTCAGAGCAGTCGCAAACGGACTCATGTTCGAGTCACCAATCAGCAAATGCAGGCGACGATATTTGCGATAGTCTGCCAGCGGCTCATCCCGGGCGTTGATGATCGCCCGGTTGAACTGCACCCATTGGTAGATATCGTTGACGATGTGATCGGCACGTTGGCTGATCTGAAAGTTTACCCTGCCTGGCCGATCAGGCATTTCGAAATCGAACGCGAGCGGATTTGCTTGTCCGACGCGTCCAGCCCCGGCGAAGATCTGACGCGTCGCCAGGAAGGCAAGCAAAGAACCAAGTACTTCCGGAGTGAACTGGGCTTCTCGGCGCATAAGATAATTCTCGTGGCAGCCGAACGTAGCTCCGGTGTGATGATCGATATTGTTTTTTAAGAACGCGACCTGATGGCAAACGCCCAGTTCGCTGAGTGCTCGATTCAACAGTAAATCGCCAGCGATATCAGACGATACGAGATCCCGGAGGGAGAGGCATTCTGGGGAAGAATATTCCAGATGCCCCATATCGAGATAGAGGCGGCCCCCGTTTAAAAGAAAACCGCCGTTTCCCGGCGGTTCTTCGTAGTCGCGATAATGCAGATCGATAGCCCCGACCTGACATTTGCGGAAAAGATGGTTCTTGACCTTCGCCGGCCACGCATCGGCTTGGCTCTGAGCTTGATCTTCCGATATCAGGCAACCGTACTCCGTCTCAAGACCGGCGATTCGATTCATTATCGGCCAGTCTCGGATGAAAAAGGGATGATTGCAACGCTGTCGGCGCCGGTAATGCCAACAACGCCGGCATCGCCGAACAACTGAATTGGGGGCCAGAGGGCGGCGAGACAGCGAGGAGCGACTGCAAACTGCGAACCAAAGAAACCGAACAGAAGACGCAAGGGTGAACTTAGAATGGATTCAAAAAAGACGTTGGTCTTTCGCCGTCTCGCCGGTCGCGCCTTTCGGTTGTCGACGATGCCGGCGATGTCGGCGTTGACGGCGATCAACGCGGTGTAGGTGAGGGGCCCTCTTTTTTACGTTCCCCTTTCTGCGGCTCAGCCTGATGCTGACGCGCAGCTTCGGTTGCCCGCTGCTGTTCGGCAACCCTTTGCTGAGCGGCCTGCTGTTGAGCCGCTTCCTGTTGACGACGCGCAGCTTCTGCGGCGCGCTGTTGTTCTGCAGCCCTTTGTTGAGCGGCTTGTTGTGCCGCTTCCTGTTGGTTGCGGGCAGCTTCTGCTGCGCGCTGCTGTTCTGCAGCTCGTTGCTGGACAGCTTGTTGTTGAGCAGCCTCTTGCTGGCGACGGGCCGCTTCAGCCGCTTTTTGCTGTTCAGCCGCCTTTTGTTGCGCTGCTGCGGCTGCCTGACGCTGCGCTTCCTGCGCTTTCTGGGCTTCAGCTTGGCGCTGCTGCTCTAACTGCTGAGCCTGATTACTCGGCTGCTGTGTCGGTTTCGGTTGCGCGGGTGTCGCAGTAGCTGGCTGGCTCTTTGGTTGTTCAGCAGGTTTGACCGGTGCAGGAGGCGCTCCCGGTTGTTGTGAGGCCGGTTTCGTTTGCTCCGCTGGCTTCGGCTGTTCTACTGGTTTGGCGGCCGGAGGCGGAATTGCCGAAGGCTTAGGTACGGTCGCAGTCTCAGGCGTAGGCTGCGGCGCTTGCGCTGGCTTCTGTAGAGCTTGGCGTTCCAGGTCCTGGCGTTGCTGCTCGATTTGTTTACGCTGCTGTTCAATTTGCTGGCGCTGTTGGTCGGCTGTTTGGGGAGCAGGAGGATTCTGCTTCGCCGTTTCCCCAGGCTTTTGCTGGGCTCCAGGCGGTGACTGGGCTCCGGGTTGCTGTCCCTTTTGCAGCGCGACTTTTTGTTGTTCAAGTTGAGCTTTCTCCGCTTCCAGCTTTTGCCGCTGGGCGGCGAGTTGATCTGACGGCAACTGACCGGGCTTCTGCGGTTGCGGCTGCCCAGCTGCTGCGGGCGAGCCCTGAGGCTTTATTGAGGCGGCAGCAATGACCGGTTTCGGAGGAGGCGTAGGCTGGGCTGGCAAAGTCTTCGGTACCGGCGGAGCCGATGTTTGGAGCGCTTGTTTCACCTGCTGCGCTTTGGCAGGATCAATGTTTTGCCAGCCGCGTTCAACCTGCGCTTTCTTGAGCAGTTGAGCCGCTCGCGGCGCCGCAGTTGCCGCTACCTGTAATTTCGGCGGAGGAGCAACAACCTGAATCTGGTTCCCTGCGACGACAGTTTTGTAATTCGCGTTTGCTTGAGTCTGCGGCTGGTAATTGATTTGGTATCGCTGGATCTGGTTATTGGTTATCTGGGCAATACGCTGGTACTGTGGACCGTTGCTGTTAATAACAGTATTGTTATAGGTAATGTTCGTGATATTGGTCGTCCGATTGATGATCGTTACGTTCTGTTGTTCCGGGATAACGACGTCCCGGTAGTTTGGACGAATCATGTCTGCGACTCTTAAGAAAATGTAGGCCGCCGGCCCGATATCGTAGTAGCTATCGACCCAACCTTCGACCCGAACACTTGGGCTAGGTTCACATTCAGGTGGCAACGGGGCCCAGCCTACAGTGTCATCATCGTCCGTATGCCTCCAGGAGACCCAGGCCGGAGCCCACTCATTCCCAGGGATCCATACCCAGCCTCTGCCTCTGATTCGTATCCAGCGTCCGTAATGGTACGTTGCCCATCCGAAATCTTCGTTGGAAACCCAACACCACCCGCGATCGGTATAAGCCCAGTGACCGTCAGTATACGGTCTCCATCGATCATCTCGTTCTGCCACATTCGGCTGCCAGACGTAGCCGTAGGTATCGTCATCGTACCAATTTCCTTCCGGTTGAAGGCGATCGTAGAAAACGTCGTACGAGCCGGCCCGATCCTCTTCTGAAAGTGTAGAAGCGTAGGACGGTTCATGCCCTCGAGGGCGCGATTCTGCTGTCGCTTCGGCCGGTGCGGATTGCGGCGCAGCGGGAGCGGCCGCGGCTTGTGCACTTTGCGCTTTCTCTGCTTCAAATCGCTGTTTTTCTGCATCCAGAGCTGCTTGATCCGCCGCGAGTTTGTCTCTTTGACTCTGCAGCTCCAATTGCTTTTCCTGATCCTCAAGCTGCCGGATCCGGTCGTTCAGAGCCTGAATCTGAGCCGAGTTATCTTGCTGCTGGTTACACGAGGCGAGGGCAAGCATGCATGCGAGGCAAGCAAGCGGGAAAAAACTTCTTCTCATATTTGAGCGGTGTATTGGACAGCGTGCATCCCTGCAATATTCAACCCGCGGATGGTGCGGCGGTTTCGCAGAGTGTGGGTGTGAGTGCTAGTGTGAGTGCGAGCGCGAGTGTGAAATGCAGAGCGGCTTGGGTACCATCAGGCCAGCAGTACGGCGAGCGCCAGTACTCGCCGTTCTACGACCTGATCAGCTCACTACGTCGACGAGGTCCCAGCACCGGTTTGAAGATCCGAGGTGCTGCGCGGCGATGTGAGCCCACCCCAAACTCGTGCTGGGCCACCCTACCGACGATGGACCATGATAGCTGGCAGCGGTGAACTGAAAACTGAAAACCAAAAACCGAAAACTGAAAACCCACTACTACTCACACTCTATTGTGGCGGCGGCTGTTCGCGTTTCCGCTGTTCTTCTTGTTTCTGTCGCTCCTGGCTTGGCCGCTGCTCCTTTGGAGCTTCTCGCTGCTGCGCGGGACGCTGCTCTTCGCGAGGTGGCTGCGGTCGCTGCTCTTGTGGCGGACGTTGCTGGCTCTCTCTAGCGCGCTGTGCTTCTTGAGCGCGCTGTGCCTCTTGAGTTCGCTGCACCTCTTGAGTTCGCTGTTGAGCTTCACGAGCGCGTTGAGCCTCTTGAGCTGCCGCCTGTTGTTGAGAGCGAAGCTGTGCCTCTCGGGCCCGCTGAGCTTCCTGTGCTTGTTGCGACTGCGCTTCTCTTGCACGTTGGGCCTCTTGAGCGCGTTGAGCCTGTTCCTGTTGCTGTTGTTTCTGAGCCTGCGCTTTTTGAGCTTCCTGTGCCCTTGCTTTTTCTGCTTCCGCCCGCTGCTGTTCCGCGACACTCACGCCGGGAGCCCTTGGTGCTTGTTGAGCGGCCGCCGGAGGCTGTTTTTGCTCAGCCGGGCTTACCGGCGATCGTTGTTGTGCCGCTCCTGGTTTACCAGCGGGCGACGCCGATGGTGGTTGTTGTGCGGCGCCAGGCTTCGCTTGGGGTGCAGCGCCGGCAGGCGGCTGTTGAGCGGTGCCCGGTTTCGCCGGTTGACCAGGTTGAGGAGCAGGAGCTCCAGGCTGTGCACCCGGTTTTGCGGCAGCGGCCTGAATCTGTGGCTTAGGCGGTGGCGCCGGTTTAGGAGGAAGACTTGCTGGCGGCGGAGCCTGCTGCGCAAATTTCTGCCTCAATTGTTGCGCCTGCGCTGCCGGCACGTTCTGCCACCCGCGATCGACCTGAGCTTTAGCAAGCTGCTTGGTAAGAGCCGGCTGCTTGCTGGCGACCGGGTTCAGTTTCGGCGGCGGAGCAACAACATTGAGCTGGTTTCCTTGCACCGCGGTTTTGAATCCCGCGGTAGGCTGCGTCTGCGCAGCATAGTTCACCTTATAAGTTTGCAGCGGGTGACCCTGCTGCTGAGAGATCTGTGCAACGGTCTGGTATTGAGGGCCATAGTTGTTAATGACCGTATTGTTGTACGTGATGTTGGTAATGTTTGTTGTCCGATTGATGATCGCCACGTTTTGCTGTGGCGGCAGATAGTATCCTCGGTAGGATGGTCTCCAGAAATCGTGGAAACGGACGAACGTGAACGCTATTGGGCCGATGTCGAAGTAGGTATCGCACCACGAGGAAACACCGATGCCGACGCTAACGGTGCTTTCGGGCGGAAGCGGCGCCCACCCACAATAGTCGCCATCATCACTCTGCCGCCAGGATACCCACGCAGGCGCCCATTGGTCGCCCGGAACCCAGATCCAGCCAACGCCTGATATACGCACCCAGCGCCCGTAATGATACGTTGCCCATCCGAAATCTTCGTTCGAAACCCAGCACCATCCGCGATCTGTCCATACCCAGTGCCCATCTGAGTATGGGCGCCAATCGGAATCACTCGCGACGTCCGGTTGCCAGACGTAGCCGTAATCATCGTCGTAGAACCATTGTCCCTCAGGCGCTAAACGATCGTAAAAAACATCGTAGGTAGCTGATACCTCCTCGTCTTGCGCCTTCGCACGGAATGAGAGCATCGGGACCGCTATAGCCGCCAAACAGGCGAGGGGAAGGAGTCTTTTAACCATAAGTAATCTCTAACTGTTTGACCGGATGGCGCTATCGACTATTCGATCGAGGGGGTCCGAAAAATCAGTTGCAAGAACTAGAGCTCCCAAGGATTGATTTCCGATGAATTCAGGAGTCAGGGTCCGCTTTGCACCGTCCCCAACAGGCTTTCTGCATGTGGGAGGCGCAAGAACTGCGCTATTCAATTGGCTTTTTGCGCGCCATAACGGCGGGACCTTCGTTCTACGCATTGAGGACACTGATAAAAGCCGGGAAAAGGCTCAAGCCGTTCAAGTTATTTATGACGGTCTTACTTGGTTGGGGCTTGATTGGGATGAGGGGGCCGACCGAGGCGGTGATTATGCTCCCTATTTTCAAAGCGGGCGGACCGAAATTTACGAGCGCTACCTGGCACTGCTTCGACAGAAGGGAGTAGTATACGAAGATCAAGGTGCGATCCGGTTTCGTTCTCCCCGCAAACCGGTGGTCCTGAATGATTTGGTTTGTGGCCACATCGAGTTTGATCGAAGTCACGATCCGGATATGACGATACGACGGCCGGACGGTTCCTGGATCTTTCATTTTGTGAATGTGATCGATGACGCCGAAATGCGAATCTCTCATGTGATTCGAGGAGAGGACCACCTCACAAACACCGCCAAGCATTTGGAACTGTATGACGCGCTCGGAATTCAACCGCCGAGCTTTGCTCATATACCGCTGATCCTGAACCGCGACGGTTCAAAGATGAGTAAGCGGGATGAAGGGGCGACGCTGGCGACATACATGGAACAAGGGTACGCTCCGGAAGCGGTAAGAAATTATCTGTGCCTTCTCGGTTGGTCCCCAAAAGACAACCGTGAAAAGATCGACATCGAGGAGGTGATCAAGCTGTTTGACTTGGGAAAGGTCAATCGGCGAAATGCCGCATTCGATCTGGATAAGTGTTACTGGCTGAATGGCCAGTACATCCATCAGATGTCGCTGAGTCGATTCAGAGAATTAACTGGACCGTTTATCCAGAAGGCAGGCGTTAAGATCAACGACGAATCGTACCTCCTGAAGGTGCTCGAGATCGTCAAAGAAAAGATCAGACTTTTCAAAGATGTTCCTGACTGGATCAGTTATTTCTTTACGGAAGATTTTCCTTTTGATGGAGAGGCTGTCGAAAAGACTTTGCGTAAACCTGGTGCATTGGATCGCTTGGGCGCCCTTCGGGAAAGCTTTTCGAAACAAACTGAATGGACAGCGGTGAGCCTGGAAGCAGCTTTAAAGCAGCTTGCGGCGGAGACAGGGTGTAAAGCCGGCGACCTGGTGCATCCGGCTCGCGTCGCAGTGAGCGGCCGTTCAATAGGTCCGAGCTTGTATCATATGCTGGAGGTCATGGGCAAAGACCGAGTACTTCAGCGCATCCAGCGCGCATTGACTCAATTCGGTTAGGCTGATGCGTGTGCTGACGCTCGAAGATCTTCGGAAGGAGTTGCCCGGTGATGTTCGTTTGTTGGTCGTTGGCGATCCGGTAGAGCATTCGCTTTCGCCAGCAATGCACAATGCCGCTCTCGAGTATCTCAGCCTTCCCCATCGGTACGGCCGCCTACGGATCGCATCTGAAGATCTGGCGACTGGCTTCGAATTGATGCGAGCCCGGGAGCTCATCGGCTGGAATGTAACGTTGCCCCATAAACTGGCTGCTAAAGATCTTGTCGACTTCTTGGATCCGCTCGCAGAGCGAGTCGGTGCCGTCAATACCGTGGTGGCTCAGTCGGGCCGCCTCTTCGGATACAACACTGATTGTGGCGGGTTGGTGGCTGCGGTAGCCGAGTCGTTTGGCCAGGAAGTGACGAGCTTTCGAGTCGCGCTCTTGGGCGCAGGGGGTGGGGTAGGTCAAACTGCGGCACGCTATCTA
>JBPYFC010000183.1:0-13134 GCA_051984705.1 Chthoniobacterales bacterium
ACGGACAAAGAGCCTTGGAAGACGATTATCACAACGAGTTTCAAGGAGAAATTCACTCCTGAGTTCTTCACATTCGATAACGAGAACCTCTACGGCATCTCAAATATCGGGCGAGATAAGGCGGCGGCCGTGGTGTTTGATCTAGATGGCAGAAAGGAAACGAAAGTGCTCTATGAAAATCCGGATGTTGATGTAGCGGGTCTCACTTATTCCAGAAAGCGCAAAGTACTCCTAACCGCTTCCTATAGCACTTGGAAACAGGAAAGAAAGTTCTTCGATCCAGTCATTGAACGAATTTTCAAAACGGTTCAGGAAAAGATTCCTGGGTTTGAAGTTGGATTCGTGTCAACCAACAAGGACGAGGATCTTTTTGTTGTTCGAGCGGTTAACGATAGAACTCGCCCCGTTTTTTATCTATATGACGTTAAATCGGGCGATCTGACGAAGCTTGCTGATAGCGCGCCTTGGCTGAAAGCGGATGACCTGGCCGAGGTGAAGCCGATTGAATATAAGTCGCGTGACGGCCTGACAATTCACGGATATCTGACGTTGCCTAAAGGTAGAGTTCCAAAGAATCTCCCGGTTGTAGTCAATCCACATGGCGGTCCTTGGGCCCGCGACCAATGGGGTTTCGATCCGGAGACGCAATTCCTTGCGAATCGCGGCTTTGCCGTGTTGCAAATGAATTTCCGAGGATCCACGGGTTATGGTCGCAAGTTTTGGGAGGCGGGCTTTAAGCAATGGGGACAGACGATGCAAGACGACATTACCGACGGAGTAAATTGGTTGATTGATCAAGGCATCGCGGATCCAAAGCGTGTGGCGATTTACGGCGGGAGCTATGGAGGTTATGCCGTTCTGGCAGGTATCACGAAAAATCCTGACCTGTATGCAGCGGCTGTCGATTATGTCGGGGTATCGAATCTGTTCACATTCATGAATACTATCCCGCCTTATTGGAAGCCGATGCTGGACATGTTCCATGAAATGGTGGGAGACCCGGAAAAGGACAAGCAACTGTTACGAGAGAATTCGCCAGTGCTGAACGCGGACAAGATCAAGACTCCGCTCTTTGTGGCTCAGGGTGCAAAGGATCCTCGCGTTAATATTAACGAGTCAAACCAGATCGTAGACGCTTTGAAGAAGCGCGGCGTTGATGTGGAGTACATGGTGAAGGAGAACGAAGGGCACGGATTCCACAATGAAGAGAATCGCTTCGCCTTTTACGAAGCGATGGAGAAGTTCCTGGAGAAGCATTTGTCGCCGGAGAAAGGTTCGTAGTAGGAAGCAAGGCTTCGCGGCCCTTTTTTCGTCGGAGCGTTGCCGTCCAGGTCAGACCAGCATCTGGTATATGGGCTGGCTTGGTGGAAGCCTTTTTAAGCAGGGTCGAGTCCTCCAGCCTTCTCTGGATACGAGCTGGCAGATTCAGCCGGCACAATAGATTTATGGCGTCAGGCAGTGGGGGTTAGAGGGAACGGCTGCGCGGCCCAACCGGAGACAGAAAACGGAAGACTGACAACCGGCAACCGCGATCCGAAGGGATCGCGCTTGGGGTGGCCGACGGGACTCGAACCCGCAACAACCGGAACCACAATCCGGGGCTCTACCATTGAGCTACGGCCACCATATCAGTGTTCCACCCCTCGCGAAGAGTATGGCGGACGCGGGACACCAAAGGTAACTCAAGTTCTACACCCGCCAAGGAGATTTTAGCCCGTCTGTCAGCAGCACTATCGAAATCGATCGAGTGTTGTCGGCGCTGCTGACGAGGTCCCGGCCGCCAACCGTGTTTTTCCTCGAAAAACGCCGTTTATGGACTATGATTGCACGCTCATATCGCCCCGGAAGTGTACGGATCAGCCAAATTGCCCTGTATTAGGGTATTTTTTTTCCTTTTCCAGATCGCTTGGTTTCTGCCTGTTGGACGAGTGTTTGCCCAGTTTGTGTCTCAGGAGCACCCGGTTCAACGCGACGAGATCAGGATTGGGATGTCCTCCGCTCAGACCGGACGGAGCGGATTTGTGGGTGAAGCAGTAAAGCGAGGATGCAAAGCGTATTTTTCCAGAGTTAATCGGCAGGGCGGAGTTTTCCGGCGGAAACTGGTGCTGGTGTCTTATGACGATCGGAATGAGCCGCTGGAGGCCATGGCTAATACTCAGCGTCTGATTAACACAGATCGGGTATTTGCATTAATTGGATTCAGCGGGGCAGCGAGTTGTCAAGCCGTGCTACCCATGCTAAGTGACGCTCGCATTGTTCTGGTAGGGCCGGTAACTGGCGCTGCTGGACTCCATGATCCGGTACCAGAGATGGTCTTTAACACGCGACCGAGTTATGAAGAAGAAATAGAGGTGCTGATTGACCGAATGGTTTCGGATCTGAAGCTGACTCGAGTAGCAATTCTTTGTCAGAGGGACAGTTTTGGAGAGGGTAGCAAAGCGAGCACTATCAAGGCGCTCGAGAACCGAGGGCTTAGCTTGGCAGAGGAAGGTTGGTTTCTCCGCAATTCGTTGGATGTTCAGGATGCGCTGAAGGTGATCGTCGCAGCGAAGCCGGAGGCGATCATGATGTTCGGGGGGTACAAAGCGTGCGCGGAGTTTGTCAGAAGGGCAAAAGCTCTGGGACTTAACAAGATCCCTTATTGTCTCCTTACTTCTGCAGCGACCGAGGATTTCATCAAGCTACTCGGTTCCCAAGCCGACGGAACATTGGTTCCAGAGGTTGTCCCCTCGCCGCTGGATGCCTCTCTGGAATTGGTTCGCAATTATCAGGCGGATATGAGGGCGGCCGACGATCAAAATTTCGATCATGGAAGTTTGGAGGGTTACGTTGATGCACTCGTTCTGACCGACGCGTTGCGGCGGGCGGGAGAGAACCTAACCCAAAAAACGTTCGTTCATGCGCTTGAGACGACCGATCTGGACTTTGGCGCATTTCGAGTACGCTTTGCTGCTAAATCGCATGAGGGAAACGACAAAGTTTTTTTGACGAAAGTGAAGGCGGGACAATTGGTAACAGCAGATAGGGTTTCCTGGGCAGACTTTGGGAGGTAGTGGTGCGCGACCGGCGGAATGATCGAAAAGGTTTCGGGATGTTGCCGAGCGGCGTGTTGACGATCCGCTCCAAGATAATCCTTTTTTCGGTTGTCATCGGAGCTTTGATTTTGGCCACTCTCGCCATCGTAGCGTATACCTTGTCGGCAAACGCTCTTCGACGGGTTCGGCTGGACGGATTTCAGACTCTCCGGACGTCGCTCTCGCAAGGCGTCCAGACATTCATACTCAACCAGCGACGAGAGAACGCGGCGCAATCAGATGTGCAGACCTTCCGCTACGCTGTGAGCGAGTTGTCTGGAGGTTATCGCAACCTGGTCAAGGAGCTTGAGTCGACTGGCTTTCAAGTGAATGACCAGTTCTTAGGGATGGTTCACGATGATCTGCAGAGCACATATGAAGCCGGGCCGATGGCGGTTCTCAAACAGATCGGAGTGGCAACGGGCAGCTTTGATGAGTTCGCCGGGCTCAGTCGGGAAGCGGCAATTTTACAATACGTTTACATCGTGAAAAACCCGGTCTCTACCGGTGGAAAGTCTTACACCGGTTCAACCGATGAAATCTCGAACAGCAAAAATCTTCCGCCCGATTTCAGATTGGCATTCGCCAAGACGACGTTCGCGCGCGCAATGGAGCGCTACCATTCGCTGTTTGAAACGCTCGAGCGGCGGAACAAATACTTCGACCTGATGCTGATCGATGACCAGGGAAACGTTGTCTATACATTTGACCCGACCTGGGACTTTGGCACCAACGTTCTGACCGGCTGGCGTAACCATTCCAATCTCAAGAAATTATTTTTGGGTGCTTGGTATGCCCCGACGGAAAAGGGCGATCCGACGTCAGGGGACCAAGTCTTGGTGACGGATCTGGAACGCTATCCAGCGGCCTATGGGGCCCCGATGATGTTCTTGGGCTCTGCGATTAATAATCGATTGGGCGGCCGGCTGGGAGCTATCATCCACAAGAGTTCCGGAAGCGCCTTCACCGACATGGTCACATTTGATGGACGATGGGAGGCGGTCGGTCTCGGAAAAACCGGAGAGGCTTATATTGTGGGCCCTGACCGGAGACTTCGAACCGAGTCCCGTTTTGCGACGGAATTGCCGGCAAAAATGGTCTCGCCTTCATTCGGCCCGAACGGCGCGAAAGGGCCGCCCACCGCGGTTCTTGGTCCGGTGCTGCAGAACCGGGCTGTCGAAAGTCTCTACTCAAGTGATGTGCTTGCCAACGTGGGAACGGTTACCTTTTACGATGATTTGGGCAGAGAAGCGCTAGGCGTTTTTGCACCGCTACAGATCCCCGGTCTCGACTGGGGGCTCGTCGTAAAAATCAGTACCGATGAAGCGTTTGCCCCTGCAACACAGCTGACGCGTCTAATCGCAGCGGCAGGCGTTATTATTCTATCGCTGGCCGTTCTCGGAGCGCTTTGGTTTGGATACTTCCTTGCGCGGCCGATTGGGGAGCTGGTCACGACCGCAGAGAAAATCCGGGCGGGAGACCATACGGCCCGCGCCTCAGTTTCCAGCCGGGATGAGATCGGGTTTCTGGCAGAGCGTTTCAATTCGATGATCGACCAGGTCGAAGAGCGCAACCAGCACCTGCGCAAGATTCTCCAGACAGTAAAAGATGGGCTTTTCCTGATGGGACCCGACCTTGTGATTCAGCCAGGCTACTCCCGTGCGACCGAAGAGATCTTCGAACAAAAGATCGAGGGGATGAACTTCCTGGATCTATTTGGGCCGGAGACGATTTCTCCGCACACACTTGCGGCGACCAGGCATTATCTGGAGCTGCTGCTCAACCCACGAATCAAGGAAAAGTTGATCCAGCAGACCAACCCATTGAGTGAGGTGGAGTACCGGATCATCGGTCTGCAAGGATCGACTCACACCAAGTTTCTGGAGTTTCGTTTTAATCGCGTTGTCGAAGCAGGCAAGACGGTTCAAGTCATGGTGACGGTCGTTGACGCGACATCCCGCATTGCCCTGGGTAAACAGATTCGAGAGAACGAAGCGAGGACTCGGTCACAGATTGAAATGTTGTTCGGAATTCTGCACGTCGAGCCAAGCCTGTTGGCCGAGTTTCTCCGAAGTGCAGACGCAGAGATTAGCGGGATGCTTGGTCTGCTCGAAGCACAACACTATGAGAGTGACGACGCTGAATCGAATGCAGAGCGCTCCAACCGGTACACCGAGCTGCTCAACAAGATTTCCCGATCGATCCATTTGATCAAGGGAAATGCCAGCATGCTCCGGTTGTCCTATTTTGAGAGCCTGGCTAACCAGCTGGAAGAGCGACTCGCCGCGCTTCGAGGAAAGCGGAATCTCTCCGGTGAGCAATTTCTACCGATCACCAGCGGCCTGGCATCGTTACTGGAGCAGACAAAAATGGCTGGGGAGCTAGTTACCCGATTGTTTTCGAAGGAGACGGTCCGAACCGAGCGCCAGATCGATTTTCAGCCTCTGGCTGACTTGGCGAAGGAGATTGCCGATCGGACCGGAAAGAAGGTACGGGTCGAGGTCAATATCCCACGGGACGTAGGCCAGCTATCGGACCGGTTGCGCGAGCCGGTCCAGGCATCCCTCGTCCAGTTGGTTAGAAATGCAGTAACCCATGGAATAGAGACCCCGGCCGAACGCCTTGCCCGCAAGAAGGACGCGACAGGTGTGATTCAGATCGTGGGCGGATGGAACAACGGCCGAGGCGGGAAAAGGCTCTGGTTTGCCGTTAGAGACGATGGTTACGGAATTCGTTATCGCGTATTGAAAGAGCGGGCGGTACAACTTGGGTACGCTAGTATGAACACGATCGAGTCTTGGAGTGAGCGGCAACTCATCGAGCTTTTGTTTGATCCAGGATTCACGACCATGGATTCGCCAACCATGGATGGTGGGCGGGGCATAGGATTAGATGCGGTGCGTGATGTAGTGCGGAGAGCGGGAGGCTCTCTCAGACTTTCGGCAGAAGAAGGTAAGTTCTGCCAAGTGCGTCTAGACATTCCGACCACATGAAACTTCTTATCGTTGACGACTCGAGCGTCGTAAGGCGCGCAATCGAGCGCGACCTTGAATCGGGAGAAATCGCCGAAGTCGATCAAGCCGCGACCGGTGAAGAAGCAGTTCGGCTGTATGCAGCAAAGCAGCATGATGTTGTGACTCTTGACGTAACGATGCCTGGAATGGACGGGTTGACTTGTCTGGACAAGATTATCGAGATCAATCCGGAAGCGCGTGTGTTAATCATTTCGGCCTTACGGGATAAGGCTACGGCAATCGATGCGGTGAAGCGGGGAGCAAGCGGGTTTCTTTGCAAGCCGATTAACCCATCTGAACTTAAGGAGGCCTTCCAGCTACTGATCGAAGACTAGGTACCCTAGTGTCCGTTGCACAGAAGTCTTATTGGTATGCATGACAAAGACATTGAGGTATTCATCGCAGGCGCTCGTAGGTACTTCGAGTCGCTCGGTTCGGAGTCTTCGGTTTTGATCGAGCCGCCTTTCCTCAAAAAGGACAACCGGCCTTTTCTTGAGCTGACTGGTATGATCGACATTTCGGGTCAAGCTCACGGGGCCGTCGGCTTCACGGCCACTCGTGCGATGCTTGAAACCATTCTCAAGTCACTGCATGAGGACTGGATTGATCAAGACGCCGCAGCCGACCTGGTGGGCGAAATTGCGAACACGCTTAGCGGAAACGCGCGAGAAGAATTCGGCAGCGAATTCAACATCTCCGTTCCGGTGGTATTGAAGGACCAGGAAGCTGCAGCCCGATTCCCGAAAGAGAATCGGAACTACATAATTCCGGTCATGTGGCGTGGAGAGAAAGCGTATCTCCTGGTATCCGTTCAGAGGACCAGGTAGCGTTCGGGAGCGGCGTGCACGCCAAGGCGCCAGGAAGGACCTCACGCAAAGGCGCCAAGAAGGGTCTCACGCCAAGACGCCAAGACTCAAAGGTTTAAGAGGGTTCATTTGAAATCGTCCTCTTCCTCGAATTCGAGAGCGCAGTCGCGGGAGGCAAATTGAACGCGGTTTGCCTTCAACGTTCACCGCACGGAAGAAAACGAAACGGCGATACGGCGACATGGGAGACGGCGATTTTAGCCGAAAGCAACAACCGAAAACCGAAAACTGAGAACCGAAAACTGATAACCGGGATACGAACGCATCCCGCGCCTAGCCGGATTTAGCTGCCCGCAATTGATAATTCGGAAATCGGCTCTTCAGTTCGGATAATGTCTTTGTTGCCTGGGGTTCGTCGCCGGCTTTTTGAAACGCTTGATACGCTCTTTCTAAGGCACGCGGCGTCACATCCGGGTCCTCGTAGAGTACGGCAACACTCATATAAGATTTCGCCGCGTTCTCGTAGTTACCCCGAGCTTCTTCGACTTCACCGATTTGCATCCGGGCGTCCGCGTTCAATTTACCTTCGGGCTGCAAAGTCAACGCTTGTTCAGCAGAATTCGTTGCAGAGTCCAGGTCCTTTAAACCTGCCTGCGCCTTGCTCAGCACCAGAAAACCTTGGGCGCGCTCGGGCGGTTCGGTCGTCAGCGTCAGATACCGGTCACTGGTTTGCTTGGCGTTTTGGAAGTCATTTAGTTCGTTGTAGGAACGAGCCAAGATGTACAAGGTTCCCTTGTCCATTTTGTCCGGGTCGCCACTCTTGGTCAGAAGGCCCAGATATTTCGCAGCGCCGGTGAAGTTTTTTTCGTTGTAGTATTCGGTTCCCAACCAGCGACAGATGTCAGTGACCAAAACCGCCTGTTGAGGATCTTTTTCGACAAACGCATCGATCTCTTTGGCGACTTCCGTTTTCTTATTCAGGTGCTGATAACAGAGCATCAACCTGAGAGAGGCGCGCTCAGTGTACTCGGCTGGATTCAGTTCACGTGCCTTGATCAGAGGTTCAATAGCATCCGCAAATTGCTTGCCCTCGAACGCAGACCAACCAATCCAGTAATAGGCCTGAGGGGCCCCCGCACCGTTTGGATATTCCTTCAGGAACTGACGGAATGCCGCAGCCATCTCCGGATAGGCAGCCTGTTGGCCAAGGGTCAGCCCCTTTTGCAGCATCGCCGTTTCTCGCTCGGCACAGGCTGGGTAATTAGAAATGATCCTTCCGAAGTCTGCGACCGCCGCTGAGAAATTCTTTGAGTCCTGGTACAGCGTGGCCCGTTTGAACAATGCTTTCGGAGCCATCGGATGCTTCGGGAATCGCTCGATCAATCCGGAGAATGCCTGGATTGCTCCGAGCGACTCCTTCATTTGAACCAAGGCGTAGCCTTCAGCGTAGTAGCAATCGGCCTTGTATTGATCCGGAAGAGAGGAATTGGTGAGTTCGCGGTAAAGCCTTGCTGCTGGTTCGAATCGGTTCTGTTGAACGAGAGCTTGCGCTTTCAAAAGTTTAGCCTTGTCCGCGCGATCCCGGGCAGGGCCTGTTGCCAGGTACGCATCTACTTCGTTGATGAGAGTGGGATCTTTAATCGCATCGAGGGAGACCAGTCTCTGGTAGCGCGCGTCATAGGCTTCGGGGGTGTTGGAGTACTGCCGGATTAATTGGTTGTAGATCTCCAAGGCCTTTTGGTGCTTGCTCAGTTGCCGATAAGAATTTGCGACAAGCAAGAGCACACTTGGCTTGGTTTCGTCATTGAGCGAATTGGCATTCTTTGCGAAAGAATCAAGAACCTGAGAAAATTTGTCGCCTTCGTACTGGAGTTTCATCTGTTCCAACTGGGCGATCTGCTTCCATTTTCCTTCTGCGTTCAGAGCAATCGCGGCTTTGAAAAGTTGATCTGCCTTGTCCTTTTGCTTGAGGTCGGCAGCAAGGATCCCGGCTCTGGTCAACGCTTCAGCGCGCACCTGTGATTTGATGGCGCTGGTCCCGAGGTCATCGAAAAGATCGAAGGCTTGCTGTTTCTGATTATTTTCGAGTGCAAAGTACGCCAGAGAGAGTCGTGCCGCGTCTCGATAAGGATTCTTGTCCTTGATCTTAGCAACATCCTCGTAGGCTGTTTTGGCACCTGATTTCTGACTGCTCAGCTCAAGGCATTTCGCCTGGTAATAGCGTGCCGTAAGCTTGACCTCAGGAGACTTAGCATTGTCATACGCTTTTTCGTAAAGCGACGCCGCGTCCGGATAATCTTTCTCGTCGAATGCTCGAGACGCTAGTCGGAACGCCGCGCTTCCGACAAATTCGCCGCCAGTGCCGCTGTTAACCAGCATCCGGTAGGTATTGAGGGCCGGTAATTCCTGGCCGAGATGAGAATATGAATCGGCCAGTCGATACATTGCTGAAGCGCGACCGGAATCGTTGGCGAATTGGCCGAGATACTTCTCATATTCAGGTACGGCGAGGTCATACATTTTTCGGATGTACAGGCCGTCAGCGATAGCGAGTTGAGCCTTGGCCGGATCGGTTCCCTCCGCGTTGCCCTTTTGACCCGGCGCCAGCCGTATTTCGTCCTGTGTCTGATCTTTCGGCTTTGAATCGGGCTCCGCTGGGCTGCCTTTGGAGGATCTTGCGTCCGGCTCAACTCTATGGGGCCGCGCCGCCTCTTCGGCCGAGGGAAGGCGTTCATTTAGAATTGAATTGTCTTCAGGGACCGGTTGTGCTCTTGGAGCCGGAGCAGGAGTTGGGGTCGGGACGACGGGCAAGGCTCGCCGTACCTCTTGACCTTGGAGCGTCAATGCCAGCCCCATACTGCAAACAACCAATCGCCAAACGCGCATCATTGATCCGGTTTGCCCGTCGCAAATGCGACGTTCCAGATGTCGGCCTGGCGGCAGATGTCGAGCACATCGACGATGTGCTTATAATCGACGCTCTGATCGCCGCGGACAATAACAGCCTGGTCTGGATAAAGCTGAGAGAGTTTCTTGAGTTGTTCCAGCAAGTCCTGGGGACTCTTTTGCTGACGATTCACAATGATCGTTCCGTTGGCCGTCACGTTCACAACGATTTGGCCCACGTAAGGTTGCTGTTCGTTGGCTTTGGTTGCCGTCGGCACTTTGACGTCCAGCTCGTTCTCGTTGAGCGCGAAGTTCCAGGTCACGATGAAAAACACCAGAATGACCAACAGAATATCTACCATTGGCGCGATCATGAACCCCAGAACGCGAGGTTCCGCTTGTTTGCGAAAATTCATTTCAGATCTACTAAACCTCGTCGCCTTCCAGGATCCGGGATCGTTCTGGACGGCGAAGCTGGTGTTGCGACGTGATCACATTTACAATGTGCGATGTGGCAGACTCTAACTCGGAAACCATGGAGCCGACTTTTCCGCGAAAAACCGAATAGAACGCCATGGCTAGGATGCCGATGATAAGACCTGCCGCAGTGGCTACAAGCGCTTCGGAAACGCCCTGCGCAAGGAGCAGAGGACGCGGCTGATTTGTGTTGCTGGCAAGGATCCCAAACGAGTGGATAATTCCGAAAACCGTTCCGAGCAGACCCAGCATCGGAGAAAGAGTTGCGATGTCCGCCAGGTAAGCGATTCGATGATTTAAACTGCTGGCGACTCGAGTTCCTTCCGTTTCCGCGACCTCGCGGATGGCATCCGGAGTAGCACCAGGATTCTTTGTTGCGAAATCTATTGTCCGCGCTGTGATCCGGGCAATCGCTTCTGAGTGACGATTCGAGACCGCGATCAATCCAAGATAATCGCGTTTCCGGAGTAGAGCTTCGGCCGTGTCCATGAACCGCCGAGTCACAACGGTTCCTCGCCGGAGACTGAACAGACAGGCAAAGATCAATGCCACCAGTATCAACGAAGCGATACCCAGCGGCCACATAACCCATCCTCCTGCCTCCAGAAGTTTAAGCAATGTTGCCTGGGGAGTTTGGGTGGGCGGTGCTGCTCCAGCCTGGGCAAGCAGCGGTATCAAGCAAGGGCCAAACAGATTCATGCCTTTTAAGCTGGTACTTAAATGCACCTGAGGAGGAAGTGCAAATGGAACGCCGACATTGTCAACATCGCCGTCAGCGCCGACATCTGAGCCCGATCT
This sequence comes from Chthoniobacterales bacterium, assembly GCA_051984705.1. Taxonomy (GTDB): domain Bacteria; phylum Verrucomicrobiota; class Verrucomicrobiia; order Chthoniobacterales; family JAFAMB01; genus JBKPBY01. The sequence continues at coordinate 11,056 of JBPYFC010000183.1, forward strand.
GAGTTGCCTCGCGTCAGGCGGAATCCAAGTCATAGGTGTGGGCGAACGCGAAACGATGCAAGCTGGATCAGTTGCCGGCGGTGTCGGCGTTGTTGGCAATGTCGGCGTTGAAGGGGGGTGGACGCGACCCAGTCCGCGCGTTAACGTTTCTCAAGTGGAAGCTGTTTATCTAAGCGAAAAACCGGACCCCAACGAAAAGTTGCGCGATGTACCGCATAAACCGGGCGTTTATCTGATGAAGGATCGCTTGAATCGGGTGATTTACGTCGGAAAGGCCCGAGATCTGCGTAAGCGGTTAGCACAATATTTTACGCCATCGCGGCGGCTGGTAGCGGACTTGAAAACGCGCGCTTTGCTGGACAGCGTTTGGGATTTTGAAACTCACACCGTGCGAAGTGAGCCTGAAGCTTTGCTTCTGGAGGGGAAGCTCATCAAAGAATTTCGTCCGAAATACAATATCAGCTTTCGAGACGATAAACGATTCTTGCTGGTCAAAGTCAATCTCGCGGATGCCATTCCGCGTTTTCAGCTCACCCGCATCAAGAAGGACGACGGCTGTCGCTATTTTGGTCCATTCGCCCATTCCGGCGCGTTGCGCACGACGCTGCGATGGATGAAGAAAAAATGGGGTCTGCGATCTTGTCGGGTATTTGAGCCAGATGAGCTCGATTACAAGCGATGCATGGATTACATGATCAAGAATTGCTCAGCACCCTGTATTCGAAAGGTTTCGTTGGAAGAGTATAAGGCGCGGGTTCTCGAGGCGTGCGAATTTCTGGAGGGTCAAAGCCAAGAGTTCCTCAAGCAGATAGAGCAAGAAATGACAGCGGCGGCGGAGAAACTGCAGTTCGAACGGGCTGCCGAATTGCGGAACGTTTTGGAGGATTTGCGCCGTACAACGAAGCCGGTTCGCCGTTTCACCCGAGGCTCGCTGCCGACTACGGTTAATCCAGAGGCCGATTTGCGGATGTTGTCAGATGCGTTGCTCCTTCCAGGGCCGCCCACGGTTATGGAATGCTTCGATATCTCCAACATCTCCACAACGCATGTCGTCGCCTCAATGGTCTCTTTCCGCAACGGCATGCCGGATAAAGCGAACTACCGGCGTTACCGGATACGGACGGTAGAAGGCCAGGACGATTTCGCCAGTATGGCGGAAGTGGTTCGGCGCAGGTACTCGCGTATTCTGCTCGAAAACCGCCAGGCTGCACCGGAGATAGCGGAATTCAGTCAGGAAAATCCGAACGATGCGGTTCATCGAATGGGACAATGTTCTGAGCGGTTTGTGCGTTTGCCTGATCTGATCATTGTAGATGGCGGGAAAGGTCAGTTGAGCGCCGCCTGCAAGGAACTGCAACGGCTCGGCCTTCACGAAGTACCCATTATCGGGCTGGCAAAAGAGTTTGAAGAGATTTACCGGCCCGGACGCGCTCTGCCTTTGCAATTGCCGAAAGATTCCGGTGCGCTTCAGATTCTTCAACGAATTCGGGATGAGGCGCATCGGTTTGCCAACGGGTATCATCAATTGCTGATGAAGAAGCGAATCGCCGAGAGTGTGCTAGACGATTGTCTCGGCGTGAGTGAGAGCCGCAAACAGGCGCTTTTGAAGCGTTTCGGCTCAGTGGATCGCCTGCGCAAAGCGTCGGTGGAGCAGATTGCCAAGGTAGAGGGGATTGGCGAAAAGCTGGCGGAGACGATTAAGGGTTTTCTGAATCGGTGAGGGGGACAACACGCCAAGGCGGAAAGAAGGATCTCACGCCAAGACGCCAAATAGGAAGGGATCTCACGCCAAGACGCAAAAGGTTAAAGGTGTTTGGGAAGAAGCACGCAGCCGTAAAGGCGGCCTGCGGGCAATGCATCCTGTGGTCCATGGCTCAGCAAGATTCGCCCTACCGGTCACATGCGATGGCTACCTTCGGTTGGCTTTCCAACAAGCGCTGCTGTCGGTTAGAAACCGGCTTCTCTTCAAAATTCAAAACCTTTGCGTCTTGGCGTCTTGGCGTGAAATCCCTTCCTATTTGGCGTCTTGGCGTGAGATCCTTCTTTCCGCCTTGGCGTGTTGTCCCCCTCACCGATTCA
>JBPYFC010000184.1:0-7872 GCA_051984705.1 Chthoniobacterales bacterium
CAGCGCTGCCTCATTTGTCCGCGGGCGTTCGTCGTCGACAATAAAATCTGTGATTCCTTTGGAATCGGATAATGAAAGTATTTTTTCCTGATCCTGCGACCGAAACGACACCGGGATGTCGGGTGCGACGCCCCTGGAGAAAAGGATCTGGCCGTCGGGAACGACTAGTTCGCTGACCGCGATATTGAGTACCAGACCTGCACCCATAGGGTAACTCTTGTACTCGGCTGCCTGGCCGGCTGTTTTCTGACCTATCAGCAAAGCGTGTGCTTCCTGCTGAAGAGCACCAGCGATAGCCTCGGCAGTTCCACTGTTTTCGCTTCGAATCAGTACAGCGAGCGGACCGGTATAGAGCCGGTCGGTCGTCGAAACGAACGGTTGTTCCACCTTGTTCTTAGGCTGAACTAGCTTAAACAGCGTTGTTCCTTTGGGAACGAATCGGCTGATGATACCGGCAGCCAGTCGAAAATCGCTCCCCGAAGGCATCGTTCGAAGATCGAGCACCAATCCGCGAGCGTTCTTTGTTCGCGGATCATTTAGAGTCGTATCGAGAGAACTTAGGTCGTTCAGGTTTCCCAGACGAATATAGCCGAATTGGTTTTGAATAAGATCCGTCTTGAACGGATGAACAGCCGCTGGTTGCTCGGAATGCCGGTCGATTCTGACTCCCGGACCGAGCTTTGCCAGCAGTACGGCGAGAGCTGCTCCGTTGATCTCTTCGTTCGTTAAGGCGCGCGGATCGACATAATTTGAACGGAGAAAATCGATGACACCCTGTAATTGTGTCTGATCAAGATGATTGAACGTTTCCGGAGAAGGCGACGGGGCCGCCTCGCCATGGAGTGCGAGTGCGAGTGTGAGCGTGAGAAAGCCAGTGGCCACCGCACATCTCACGCTCATTCTTCTACTCGCACTCACACACTCTCTCGCACTCATAACGTCCCAATGTCTCTGCGATAGTAGCGCCCGTCGAACTCGATTTTTTCAACGGCGTCGTACGCGCGCCGTTTTGCGGCAGGTAAACTCTCTGCTGTGGCGGTAACGCCCAGCACTCGACCGCCTGCTGTTTCCACGCGGTTCTTGCTTAAACGGGTGCCGGCATGGAAAATAGTGACCCCTCGCAGTTCATCGACTTCTTTCAGTCCCACGATTCGCCTGCCGATTTCGTATTTCCCTGGGTAACCGGCCGAAGCCATTACAACACAGACTGCAGCATGAGACTCCCATTCGGCCCTGGTTTCGCGAAGGCGACCATCAATGGTTGCTTCCAACAGATCCACAAGGTCGCTTTTCAGTCGTGGCAAAAGGACTTGAGCCTCCGGATCCCCAAATCGGCAATTGAATTCGAGAACACGCGGCCCTTTGGCTGTTAACATGAGGCCAGGGAAGAGGAGGCCACGAAAACCGAATTGGTCCTTCTGGATGCCGTCGAGGAATGGGATCATGACTGTTTGCTCGATCTCTTTAAGCTGTTCTTCATTCAGCCAACGCGACGGACTACAGGTTCCCATGCCTCCCGTATTTGGACCCTGGTTTCCGTCATAGAGCTGTTTGTGATCTTGTGCCGTCGGGAAGAGAAGATAGGAATTTCCATCAACAAACGCGTGCAACGAGCACTCGCGTCCGGACAAAAATTCTTCCAGAACAATCCGCCGACCGGCCTCGCCGAACCGCCGGCGGTCGATCATATCTTCGATCGCTAATTCGGCTTCCGACCGATTCCGCGCAATAATCACCCCTTTCCCCAATGCGAGGCCGTCAGCTTTTATGGCTACAGGAAAACCGAACTGATCGAGCGCCTTCTTGGCTTCTGCCGACGAATCGAATGCCTCGAATCGAGCCGTTGGAATTCCGTGATGGGCCATAAACTCTTTGGCGAAACTTTTGGAAGATTCGAGGCGAGCTGCAGCTTTTGTAACCCCAAAGATCCGGAGGCCGGCATTCTGAAACAGGTCGACAACCCCTGCGGCTAAAGCGTCATCCGGGCCGACGACCGTTAGATCGATCTTTTCGTTTTGTGCGAATTGCAACAGTTCCGGGAGCTCGGTGATTTTGATCGGAACGTTCTTGCCGAGACCGGCCGTTCCGGCGTTTCCGGGGGCGATGAATAGCTCAGTCACCCGCTTAGATTGCCGAATTTTCCACGCGAGAGCGTGCTCGCGACCTCCACTGCCAAGCACTAAGACTTTCATCGTTCGGTTTACGGATCACAGGTATCGGGTCTCGCCTAGGGCAAAAAAATTGTCGGCGTTGTCGGGAGCTGTTCTCTGGTCAGCGTAAACGTCGATCTCACGCGAACCGTTGGCATCCGGAAGGATCCGCCGACACCGCCCGAGTATGAGATAGGGATAATAATTTTCGGTCTGAGGCGTTCGAGAGTGATTCGTTGTTTCGCTTGATCAAAGCCTCCGTCGACTCGCATAAATAGAACGTCTACATTCCCGATATTGATCGATTCCGAGAGATTTACCGGGTCGGCAATTGCGCCGAGGTGGCAAAACCGGATCCCGTCCATTGACCACACGAAGGCGATATTAAGATGAGCAGTATCGCCTATTTTATCCGAGCTAGTCCGGACGCCTCGCACAGCCAAGCCGCTGGCACGATTAACTCCGACCGCCATGGTGCTGCGAAAGATTTGTGGTGACCCTGAGGCCATATCAGTGAAATTAGCCGTATCGTCTTCGTGTGTGACAAACACAACATCAGCCGGAACGCTTCCTGCCTTCACGGCCGAGGAGGTCTTGCTCGGATTGAAAGGGTCAAGCAGTATCGTCAGGCCGACCGAGGAGGTTATTCGGAAACAACCTCGCCCCAAAAACTGGATCGTTGTTTGCCGCGGCCCGGCCAGTGCCGCTCGGCGTTCTCCATGGTGCCTACGGGATCCACAACCGGTTAGGAGAACGAGAGCCAACAGGAGGGAAACGCTTCTGTGCATGCTTAGATGTAACTTTGCTGAAAGAGGGAAGAGTGGCACATGCCGGAATGAGGATCAAGCGGGGGGAGTAATGTATCGGCGTATCGGCGTGTCGGCATATCGGCGTCCTTCCGGGCTAGTCTTTACTACGCCGACACGCCGTTACGACCTAGTGCCTCAGCGCCCATGCCTCTCCCTTTGACGTTTCCCACCGAAACGAGTGGCGAATACACTGAGTGACATATTCTTTTGCCGTCTTTACTGCCTCATCCAGCGGATGCCCGGTAGCCAAGCCAGCGGTGATTGCCGCTGAGTAAGTGCATCCTGTCCCATGCGTGATGATTCCTTTTTCAAACGGCACAGAGAATTCTTGTGTGCCGCGCTGGTCCGCCAAAACATCAGTCGCGAGATCTCCAGCCAAGTGTCCGCCTTTCAACAGGACTGGCGCTCCATATTTCTCGGAGAGCGCTCTAGCGGCAACGTGCATTTGTTCGAGCGAATCGATTTTTTCCTGACTTAAGACGCGGGCCTCATCCAAATTTGGAGTAATAATCGCGGCTATCGGAAACAGGCGGCTGGCGTATTGATTGATTGCCTCAGGTTGCAACAATCGATCGCCGGAGCTGGCGACCATCACAGGATCTATTACTAGAGCCGGACGAGATTGAACGGACTCGAGGACATCGCATACCAGATCAATGATGGCTCGCGAGTAGAGCATGCCGGTTTTAACCGCGCTAACAGGAAAATACGTAAGGCTGAGGGTCAGTTGATCCTGAATGACATCCAGATCAACCGGTTGGATTGAGGCTACTTTGCCAGGTACCTCTGCGACGACGCAGGTTACTACTGTCTGTCCGTAGACGCCGAAATGACTGAAAGTCTTTAGATCTGCTTGGATACCGGCACCGCCGGAGCTGTCGGATCCGGCGATAGTGATAGCGACTGGGGGCATAATCGAGTGTGAGTGTAAGTGTGAAGGTGAGCAAGAGCGGACTCACACTCGCACTCACACTCGCACTCGTGCATACTATCGACGTGAAGTGCAGCTTTCGGGAAGTGGACGGTCTTCGCGTAGTCATCGATCGGGTTGTTTATGTCCCTACGCTGGAGGCGCCGCCGGATCGGCCATATCCATTCGTTTATTTCATTACGATCGATAACCAATCGGCTGAAACAGTTACAATCAGGGGTCGTAAATGGGTTGTTACCGACATTACCGGACAACAAATTGTGGTTGAGGGAGACGGCGTAGTCGGTGAGTTTCCCCGGCTTTGCCCAGGAGAGCAGTTTTCCTACAACAGCTATCACGTCATCGGTACGAACAGTGTAGCCGACGGTGCGTTCCTAGGAGTGTCAGAAAACGGGGATCCCTTTGTCGTTCGGATTCCACGTTTTGAAATGAAGGTGCCAGAGTAGCCGGGGCGACTGTCCAGCATTGTCCGTCCACCGTAGGGCGTTCAACCAAGTGGGAAAACGATCGACGGTGGACGAAAAAGGAAGACGGATAACCACAATCGTTCACGCGTGAACGATTGTGTCGACTCTCTGGTCATGCCGTTCGATTGGGATGTGTGTCAGGACCTGGAACGAGAAACAGACCCCAATCTTTCGAGTGGTTGGCGGGAGCATCGCCAGGAAGCGATCGTAATAGCCGGCGCCACGCCCTAACCTCCTGCCTTGAAAATCAAAGGTGAGTCCAGGAACGAGCACGATGCTGGGCGGATCAGGAAAGATTGGCCCTTTGGGTTCGCGGATCCCAAACCGGCCCGGAGCCAGCTCTGCGATGGATTCGACGTGGCAGAAGACCAGGTTTGATGCTTCGCATCGAGGGTATAACCAGTTTCGACTGCTAGATGACCTTGATTGCCAGAGCAGATCGATATCCGGCTCATTCCGAGCCGGCGCGAACAGAGAGACAACCGCATCGGCCAGAATTCCTTGAAGCTGCTCGCATATACGGAGCGATTTCGCTTTGCGCTCTTTTGGCGAAAGGAGAATAAGCTCGGCCAACATCCGCTGCCGGAGCTCCGCTTTGTCGGAAAAATTTGCCATCAGCCGATTATTTAATAAATGGGTTTGTATTGTGTCGGAAAAGCCAACGAACGAGGGATATCGCGTCGGTTTGAAGCCTGGCAAAGGCTGGCTTCGCCGTAACTTTATCACTAAAGTATACCTTCCGTCATTGTTCACTCGACGGAAAGGAGTTTCGACGGAGCCGCGGTTTCCGGAGATGACCGCAAACCAAGTCTGTCTAACCTGGATTGGGCATTCCTCGTTTTTGATCGGTTGGAAGGAGCTGAATATTCTGGTCGATCCGATCTGGTCGCTCTGGCTAAAGCTGATAAAGCGAATGAAGCGGCCCGGCATGCAACTTCATCACTTGCCAGAGATCGACCTTGTCCTGGTAACACATGCCCATTTTGATCATCTGGATCGACGTACGTTGCGAAAAATCGCGGCTCTGCAACCGATCATTGTACCTCATGGCGTGGGCAGTCTTGTTCACGATCTTGGGTTCAAACTTGTGCACGAACTGGCGCCATGGGAGTCTTTGAGCGTAGGCGGTATCGGTGTGACGCTGACTCCATGCCATCACTGGGGGGCGCGCGTCCTGCACGATCGATATCGCGGTTTTGGCGGATTCCATTTGAAGTTGGGTTCTCGAACGATTTTCCACTGCGGCGACAGCGCCTACTTTACGGGTTTCAATGAGATAGGAGAACGGCTACCTACCGAGATCGCGCTTTTGCCGATTGGCGCGTATGACGCTCCAAGTAAGCGCGAGGTCCACATGAACCCTGAACAGGCCGTGCGCGCCTTCCTCGAACTGAAGGCAAAAGTTATGGTGCCAATGCACTACGGCACGTTCCGTCTCAGTTTCGAGCCGCCAGAAGAACCGATCGAAAGGCTTAAAGCCGCGGTAAAACGGAACGGGATCGAGGATAGGATCGCTATCATGGAAGAGGGAATACCCAAGGTGTTCTAAACGCCGGGAGCGCCGTCATCGCCGACAACTGGCCAAACTAGCGATGTCATGGAAGGTAGGGTTCTCTGGTTGCCGTCCCTCCTGGTCAACATCTCGTTGTGCGCCACGGATGCTTCCGTTGTCGGCGATGACGGCGTTACTTTTTCAAGCGGGCTAGAACGCTCGTCTTTACCTCTTCTTGGATCTTGTGAACCTCTTCCGGCTTGCGGTTGCAGAGGACTGTGGCTACCAGCATTTCGCCGCGCCGATAGCGGGCGATGAAATTTTTCTTTTCACGTGATCCTTCAATTTCGGCCAGCAGATGAGGCGTGCTGAAGTCTCCGATAAACTCAAAATGCATCCCGAGCACATAACTCGAACAGGTTGGAACGACCTCGAACTTTTGCCTTTTGCGGCCGGTCATGTTTGCGCCGGCCGTTAATCCTTGAGCGCGGGCCATTTCAACATTGGTGATCCGCTTCGCGCCGCCATAGATCCGGTCGGGATATAAAGCGATATCGCCCGCAGCGTAGATTCCTTTTTCGTCGGTCTCCAGATATTCGTTCACCGGACATCCGCTTGGGCTGCTTAGCGGTGTGTTGACGACCAGACTTAAATTGGGTTCGACACCGATGGCCACAATAGCCAGGCCCGCAGAAAAGCGTAGCCCACTCTTTGTCTGGATATTTCTGACCACGGTTTTTCCTTCGAACCCATTCAGGTTTTCGTTCAGGAGCAGTTGGATTCCCGCGGCTTCGTACAGATGTGTCAACCACTGAGCTGTATCGGGATCGAGAAGGTCCTGCCAGATGAACTTGTCTCGGCTTAAAAGACTTAGCTTGGCGCCGGAATGCAGCAGGGTCGAGGAAACCTCAGCTCCCAAAAAGCCCGAACCTACGATTACCACATGTTTTTCCGACAGTAGAATCTCCCGAATCGCTAGGGCATCGCGATAATTGCGGAGATAGACAACGTTCCCAAGATTTGCTCCCGCGACCTGCGGTCTCCTTGCCCGAGCGCCTGTTGCTAAGCACGCCTTACGGAATTCGATCGTCTGGCCGTTCTCGAGAACAGCGAGTCGGCGCTCAATGTTAAATTCTCTCAGAACCGTTCCAAGACGCAGGTCGATGTGCTTCTTCTTGTACCATTCGATTGGCTTTTCTGCGAGCTTCTCAGGCGTGACGAAATGGCCCTTGAACGGCGTTTTCGAGAGCGGGGGCGCTGATATGGGAGGTAAGCTTCGCTACTGACAAGCGTTGCAGAGCCTTTTGGATCATGTTGACGCATCGCCTCGCAAGCGCTGGCAGCAGCAACGCCGCCACCGACAATCAGGTAGTCACGTTGGATCATTCTCGGCGCGCATTATATGAACGGGTTACGAATTTTCAGAAGAAAAATATTCATCCATGATTTTGCGGGCGTTCGACCCGAAGGTCAGGTCGAAACCTTGGTTCTCTCAGGGACATTGGTCATTGCCCAGCTTGCGGACAAGGTGATTGGCAGCCCAACAAAGAGCATGTGGATGATCAGTTGGATAATGACGCCCAGTTTCGTGACCTAGCGTTTTGGCGCAGCCGAGAGCGGCAACACAACCAGGTTCATTATTGTATAAATCGCAATACCGTAAATGATGCCGGCAACGGCTGGCCAGCGGAGCATCCAGGGGACAAAAAGTGCTGCGAGACAGAAAATAGTCGCCCAAATAAAGGCAATAAGGAAATGCAGGAGCAAGCCAACCAAAGCGATGCGCGGGCTACCTTGAAGAGCCTTCTGCCCTAGCAAGCCGCTGGCAACGTATTTCCACATTCGCACTGGGCTAGTCCCAAGCATCGCGGCCGAAGTACTTGCAGCAATGGCATCAAAGGTGCCGCACAACGCTCCACCCCAGAGAACTCCTGTGATCGGGCCGCTCATGGTTATAGAAATCAGCAATGGTTGGTTTGAACCGACCTTCCCTCTCGGGAGGCGTGAGCGCGTCGCCTTCCGT
>JBPYFC010000185.1:0-4743 GCA_051984705.1 Chthoniobacterales bacterium
CTCCCTCCGGATAGAGCGCCTTCTGCACGGTTAATGGCCCCTGGTGCCGGGAATGTATGAGAGCAGTCCGCGCACCCTTCTTGGCGACTCCAAGTTCGAGCTCCGCAATCCATTCGGATCGCGGCGCTTGGAGTTGGTTGGATTGATTTGTCATCGGTCAGAGGGCGCATACGAGCGCGTGTCACATTCGAGGATCGGTGACCAGGGCCGCAAATCGTCAAACTCATTTAAACCGCAACGAGAGCTCTTACTCCATCTTGTTCCATGTCTTTGCCGGCTCCCTGGGCAACAACTTCGCCCCGGTCCATGACCACATAGTGATCGGCCAGATGACGCGCAAAGTCATAGTATTGCTCGACCAGCAGAATCGTCATACGAAACTCCTCGACCAGCCTGCGCAATGTTTTGCCGATCTCTTGAATGATGGATGGCTGGATTCCCTCTGTCGGCTCATCGAGAAGAAGCAACTCCGGTCTTCCCATCAACGCGCGGCCGATCGCCAACTGTTGCTGTTGACCGCCAGACAGATCTCCAGCCCGCCGGTTCTTCATCTCTTTTAGAATCGGAAACAAATCGTAGATTTCTTTTGAAACCCCACGGACAGAGCGGTGGCCGGCTGCGCCGACCAATAAATTCTCTTCGACGGTCAATCTTGGGAAGATGTCTCTGCCTTGCGGGACGTAACCCAGACCGCTGGCCACGCGGCTGTAAGGAGGAAGTCTTTCAAGCGATTTATCTTTCCACACCACGCTGCCGGTTCTAATTGCAACAATGCCCATGACACATCGGAGAAGCGTGGTTTTACCAACTCCGTTCCGGCCAAGCATCACCGTCAATTCGCCGTCGGGCACGGTAAAAGTCACATCGCGCAGGATGTGGCTGCCGCCGTAGTATTGGTTGACCTGGTTAATCTGTAGCATCGGGCTCGATCGATTAGCGGCCTAAATATGATTCGATAACACGTTCGTTCTGTTTCACCTGTTCAAGCGTTCCTTCTGCGATCACGCATCCCTCCGCCATCACGGTGACAATTCCGTTTGCTCCGCTGAGCGCCGCTACGAATGCCATATCGTGTTCAACGACCATCATTGAACAAAGCCCGCGCAGATGATCGAGCAGTTCAGCCAGTCGTTCGGTTTCGCGGTCGCTCATACCGGCAGCCGGTTCGTCCAATAGCAAGAGACGCGGATGCTGCATTAGCAGCATCCCAATCTCCAGAAACTGTTTCTGGCCATGAGAGAGTTCACCAGCCGTTTTGCAGGCAGCGTCTGCCAGCCCAATCAGATGCAATGTCTCCTGAATCTTTGCCCAAGCTTCCTCCGTGATGCCAGCAGTGAGCGATCGAAACCAGCGTTTATCGCTCTGCCGCGCCAGATCGAGATTCTCCCAAACCATATGCCTCTCGAACACAGTCGGCTTTTGAAATTTGCGTCCGACGCCGCACCGCGCGATTCGCGGTTCGTCCAGGTGTAACAGGTCAATCGTCTGGCCGAGGAAAACTTGACCGCTGTCCGGCTTGGTCTTGCCGGTGATGACATCCATCATCGTCGTTTTTCCCGCGCCGTTTGGACCGATCACGCAGCGGAGCTCGCCGTCATGAATCGCCAGCGAAAGCTTATTCAGAGCTTTAAATCCCTCGAACGAGACGGACACATCCTCCACATAAAGGATCACCCCGTGGCGGACGTCGACCTCGCCGGGCTCCTTAACGTGCGCAAGGCCTGTTGCATCGCCAAAGTCAGCGTTATTAATCGATCTCAACTCCGCGTTCATGTGCCGTCACCGGGTCTGACGTTTGTGAAAGATTCCCGCGATTCCCTTTGGCAAGAGCAATGGTACTAAGACAAAGATCGCCCCTAAGAAAAGCAGCCAATATTCAGAGAACCAAGCGGTGAGATAAGTTTTGGCGCCGTTCACCACAAAAGCGCCGATGATAGGGCCGAAAAGAGTTCCTCGTCCGCCAACAGCTACCCAGATCGCCATCTCGATTGAATTGCCCGGCGACATCTCGCTCGGATTGATTATTCCAACTTGCGGAACGTAGAGCGCCCCGGCGATCGCACAGATTATGGCGGAAACCGTCCAGACGAACAGCTTATAGCCAAGCGGACTATATCCAAGAAACGTAAGCCGCGATTCAGAGTCCCGAATCGCTTTGGCAACTCGACCAAATTTTGAAGTAACGATAAAACGCCCTAACAAAAAGCTTCCAGCCAACGCGAAAGCGGTTAGCAGGAAAAGCCCGACCCGAGTTTCAGGCGCAGCAATCGGGAATCCCAGGATTCGCTTGAAATCGGTAAACCCATTGTTCCCGCCGAAGCCGGTTTCGTTGCGATAAAAGAACAGCATCGCAGCAAAAGTTAGCGCCTGGGTAATAATCGATAGATACACGCCTTTAACTCGTGATCTGAATGCAAAGAATCCGAAAACCCAGGCTAGAACACCGGGCACAGCTACAACCAGGAATAACGCGTAGAAGAAATGTTCTGTTCCTTGCCAATACCATGGTAACGCTTTCCAATCGAGGAACACCATAAAGTCCGGTAGAGGACTATGGTAAACGCCGTCCAGACCAATTGATCTCATGAGGTACATGCCCATCATGTAGCCGCCCAACGCAAAAAATAAGCCATGGCCAAGGCTAAGAATGCCGCAATATCCCCAGACAAGATCCAATGCGACTGCTGCCATGGCGTAGCACATGATTTTGCCGATCAGCGTCATCGCGTAGGCCGAAAAATGGAGTGGACTGGTTGAAGGAATTACCAGGGCCGCAATCGGCACGTATGTTGCTACCAGGACGACCAGCAGACTGAAGATCAGCGTTGAGGTCGGACTCAGCATTGGACTTCGGAACGGAGGTACACGGCGTCGCGGAGGCGTAGCCGGGGATTCCAGGTCGGTTTTCATCTACAGTTCGGCGCTGCGGCCTTTCAGAGCAAAGAGTCCCCTCGGCCGTTTTTGAATGAAGAGCACGATAAAAACGAGGATCGCGATTTTAGCGAGCACGGCGCCCCAGAACGGCTCGAGAACCTTACTGACGATCCCGAGTCCGAGTGCGCCGACGATCGTCCCGGTCAGTTGGCCGACGCCACCGAGCACGACAGTCATGAATGAATCGATTAGATAGGTCTGGCCGAGATCAGGTCCAACGTTGCCAATCTGCGACAACGCGCATCCGCCGAGACCGGCGATCCCGGCGCCAAACGCAAAGGCGTAGCTGTCCACCTGCCAGGTTCGGACGCCGGAACAGGATGCCATGGTCCGATTCTGCGTCGTCGCGCGTATGAAGAGACCGAGTCGGGTCTTGTTTAATACGAGCCAGGCGACACTGACTACGCATAAGGCGAAAATCATTATCGCAATCCGGTTGAAGGGAAGAATCAGGTTCGGCAGCAGCATTACGCCTCCATTCATCCAGGCGGGATTCGACACCTGGACATTTTGAGCTCCGAATACCATGCGCGTGATCTGGATGAGGATCAGGCTGATGCCGAAGGTGGCTAGCAGCGTTTCCAAGGGGCGCTGATAAAGGAACCGCAAAACGGTCCGCTCCAAGATAAAGCCGGCTGCGGCGGCAGCTAAAAATGATGCGGGTACTGCCGCCGCCGGATACCAATCGAAAGCGGTCGACCAATGTTGTTGAAACCACTGCTGAACAAGGTACGTGGCGTATGCGCCGATCATAATGAACTCGCCGTGCGCCATGTTGATCACGCCAATCAATCCGTAGGTAATGGCCAGTCCGAGCGCGGCGAGGAGAAGCACGCTTCCAAGGCTTAGCCCGGCAAAGACGGTGCCTGCCATCTGAATTTTCCATTCAGCGAAGTTCAGGTCGCCGATAGCCTTGGCCGCTGCGCTTCTCACGGAGGCATCCTGCTCTGTGAAAGTGCCGTCTGGTTTTGCCTGCACGATGGGCGTCAACAGGCCGCGCAATTGTGGATCGCCTCTCCGGCCGATCAGTTGTACCGCTTCGATGCGTTTCTTCGGGTCGGGATCCTGCAGGTCCGTGATTGCCCAGAGCTGATCGAGTCTCGCTTTGAGAGTGGGGTTCGTTTCGGCCTGGCGTGCGGCGTCGATAAGCGGCTTCAGGGATGGATCCGCGTGATCGAACAGCGCTTGAATCGCGGCAGCTCGGGTCGCGAGATCGGGTGATTTCAGGTTTAACGCTCCTAAGGCGCCTGCGATCTGTTCGCGAAGAATATTATTGAGAGTTACTTCTTGTAGATCGTCCGGCTTCACCTCCACGGGGTTACCGGTCAGCGGATCCAAGTAAGAATGATCAACTTGGATCACGATCCGTCCATCCGAAGCAACGTATGCGGTGCCGTCCCGAGCCGCTTCCAGCAGCTGCCGATCCGAAAGGTCGCCAGCCGCGGCGATCCGGGAGATCGCTTCCGCTTTTGAATCAAAATCGTCTTCTCCAAGCTTCTTCAGATCGTCAGCCGTGAGAGTTCCAGCCGACGCAGTTCGGCTTATAAACAAGACAACTCCAGCGACTGCGCAAAATAGAAGCTGTATCAGAGACAGGGGCCGTCTACGAAAAGCTGGTTGTGGCCACACCGGTTTGAAGTCGCTTCTGTCGAGTTTTTGGATAAGGAACTGTTCCTATTGAGCTTCGCTGTCGATTTTCGCGGTTAACGTGTATCCAGGCGTCGCCGGGAGCTTGGTGATCGGCGGTACCCGGTCTGGTTTACTTTGGTTACCCGGGATGAACGGACTCCACGGTTGTGCGCGGATCGG
>JBPYFC010000186.1:0-4342 GCA_051984705.1 Chthoniobacterales bacterium
CTTGCTCAGATCTCCAATACTAAAAAGCTCCGACCCAGCCAGTTTCAACGTCTTTGCGTTAACGCCGTCCGGGAACTGCAGCGGCAGGACACCCATTCCAACCAGATTACTGCGGTGAATTCGCTCAAAGCTCGACGCAATGACGGCCTTGACTCCCAGCAGCCTCGTCCCCTTTGCCGCCCAGTCGCGGCTGGAACCCGTTCCATATTCGTGACCAGCGATGACGACTAGCGGAACGTTTTCTTTTTGATACCGAACCGACGCGTCGTAAATGGCCATCTGTTCGCCGCTCGGATAATGGATCGTAACGCCTCCTTCAACGCCTGGGACCATCAGGTTCTTGATTCGGACGTTTGCGAATGTACCCCGAGTCATCACCCGGTCATTACCCCTCCGGCTACCGTAGCTATTGAAATCAATCGGCTTCACACCGCGTTCGATCAAATAACGGCCGGCCGGCGATGTCTGTTTAATCGCTCCGGCAGGCGAAATATGATCGGTCGTAACAGAATCACCGAAGATCCCGAGCGGACGAGCATTTCGCACTTCCTGGAAGTCGCCCATCTCCATTGAAAAGTTCTCAAAGAACGGCGGTTCCTGAACGTAGTCGCTCTTCTCGTCCCATCGGTACAGGTCACCGGTCGACGACGGTATTTCGTTCCATTTCGGATTCTGGCTCGCGAAATCCGAATAGAGTTGCCGAAAAACTTCCGGCCTCAACGCCGACTCCATCGCTTGCCGAACCTCCTCCAGAGTTGGCCAGAGGTCCTTCAAGTAGACCTCACTCCCATCTTTGCCCTTACCGATCGGATCGTGCGCCAGATCGACATCGACTCGACCGGCGAGCGCAAACGCCACCACCAACGGCGGCGACATCAAGAAGTTCGCTTTTATATTTTGATGAATTCTCGCCTCAAAGTTCCGGTTCCCGGAAAGAACCGCGGCAGCCACCAAATCGCCGTCTGTAACAGCTTTCTCAATGTTCGGATGCAACGGACCCGAGTTCCCGATACAAGTGGTGCAGCCATATCCGACAATGTTGAATCCAAGTTGGTCCAAGTACGGTTGCAGGCCGGTCTTCTCGAGGTAATCGGTGACCACCCGCGAGCCGGGCGCCATCGATGTCTTAACAGTTGGATCGACGCGAAGCCCGCGCTCGATCGCTTTCTTCGCCAATAACCCTGCCCCAAGCATCACGCTAGGGTTGCTCGTGTTGGTGCAACTTGTAATCGCCGCAATCAGCACGCTCCCATGTCCGATTTCACCTGATTTAGCAGCATCTGGCGCCTTCGAACCGTTGACAGAAACAGTTGCCTTGGTCGAAAGCGATTCCGTCGACACTCCATAACCGCCCTCCGACGGTGATTTCACCAGCAATCCGCGGAACGTCTCACCGAGCTGGCCCAGATTAATACGGTCTTGCGGGCGTTTCGGGCCTGAAACACTCGGCTGCACATCGGCTAAATTCAGATCAATATCGACGCTGTATTCGATCTCGCCTTTTCGCGGCATTCCAAACATGCCCTGACTCTTGAAGTAGTTCTCAAACCTTTCGCAAACCTCATCCGTCCGGCCTGTTAATCGCAGGTAGTTAACCGACTCTGAGTCGACCGGGAAAAATCCCATTGTCGCCCCATACTCCGGTGCCATGTTGCCGATCGTTGCGCGGTCGAACAGCGGCAGTGAGGCAGCGCCGTCGCCATAGAACTCAACAAACTTTCCAACCACCTTTTTAGCGCGAAGCAACTGAGTCACATGCAACGCCAGGTCTGTCGCAGTTACTCCCTCGCGCAAACGCCCGCTCATGTGAACACCAACCACTTCCGGTGTTAAGAAATAAACGGGCTGACCGAGCATCCCGGCCTCCGCTTCAATCCCGCCCACTCCCCATCCGACAATTCCCAGGCCGTTGATCATTGTCGTATGAGAATCCGTTCCGACCAGTGTATCCGGATAATAGACTTCAATTTTCCCAGTCGACGTGCTCAAGACTCCTTTCGCCAGATATTCCAGATTCACCTGGTGCACGATCCCGATTCCCGGCGGAACCACTCCGAACGTCTTGAAGGCCTGTTGGCCCCACTTGAGAAATTCGTACCGTTCGCGATTCCGCTTGAATTCCATGTCCAGATTCAAACTGATCGCCTCCGGAACCCCCGCAAAATCTACTTGGACCGAGTGATCCACCACCAGATCCACGGGCACCAGCGGCTCGATTATGTTCGGGTCACGCTTCGTCCGAGAAACAGCTGCCCGCATCGCAGCAAGATCAACCAATAGCGGCACGCCGGTAAAGTCCTGTAGAACAATTCTCGCGACGACAAAGGGTATCTCTTCTTTGGCCGGTTCTTTCGCGTTCCAGTTCGCTAACGTAGCGACATCCTTTTCCGATACCTTTTTCCCATCGCAGTTTCTCAAGACCGATTCCAGAACGATCCGAATGCTCACCGGTAGCCGGGAGACTTTCCCAACTCCGGCTTCTTCCAATGCCGGCAAAGAATAAAGATTGCCCTTCTTGCCTGCACCCGCGTCGAAGGAACGAATTGTACTTGCTGGATCCATAACGATTTCTAAGCGATTTGCTTCAGCTTCGTCGCAATTGCGGCGAAGTCCGGAAGCTGTTTCGGATTGTCCGAGCTCTCGGCGTACTGAATCACTCCCTCCTTATCGACGATGAAAGCAGACCGCTTCGACACGCCCGCTGGCAACAGATTAGTGCCCGGAGGGAAGTTAGCGTATGCTACGTCGTAAGCTCTCGTGACAGCGTGATCATAGTCACTCAATAGAGGAATCGTGATTCCTTCCTTATCAGCCCAGGCCTCCAACGCAAATGGGCTGTCGCCGCTAATTCCCAGCACTACCGCACCCAGCGCCTCATATCTAGAATCTTCCTCCGAAACGCTGCACATCTCCGAAGTACAAACAGTGGTGAATGCACCGGGGAAAAACAGGAGCAGAGCTTTCTTCTTTCCTTGATACCTGCTGAGTTGAACGACTTGAATACCGTCTTTGGTCTTAGTTGGAAGCGAAAAATCCGGAGCCTTGGTGCCGACTGAAAGAGCCATGATATGAATGTGTTACGATGTTACGACTGTTGATCAGGGATCAACAATCAGGGGGTTGATTCACTATAGAAAGGCGAACCTGCCGGTCAATGCCGATCATCCCTGAACGGAACACCTGTCTCGTCCTCTTCCTCGTTCTCGTCCTGTTCCTCGTTCTCGTTCTCGAACACGCACGCGATGGCTCAGCCAGACTTCGTCATGAGCTCAGTCGAACGCTTCGCCCTATTGCATTGCGAGTCGCCGCGGCGGCGGGACACGGGGGCTCGGACCGAAAAAGTGGCCGAACCAATGAAGCTTCGAGTCATCCCAAAATAACCGCGCTCTCAATCGCATCTGATGCCCGCCGCACTCAGCGCCTGGTGCAACTCCCTGATGTGGTCCTGGTCGCGCGTTTCCACCGTGCAAAGCACCTGAACCGCGGAAACGTCTGCGCTGGTAAATGTCCGGTCATGCGCGATCTCCTTTACGCTTGCCCCCACCGACGCAATGACTCTGGTCAGTGTCGCCAACCCGCCAGGACGATCACTGATGATGGCGGTAAAACGCGACAACCTTCCATCCGCAACCAGTCCATGCTCAACCACCCGATTTAAGATCGAAGGATCAATGTTGCCACCGCAGAACGGCAACACAACTTTCTTCCCTTTCAGTTCAGGAGCCTTCCCCGCCATTAGTGCGGCCAGTGTCGCTGCCGCCGATCCTTCCACGACACCCTTCTCAAGTTCCAGGATTCGCAGAATCGCCAGTGCGATCTGGTCTTCGGTCACTAGCACAAGATCATCAATCAAATCTTTGGCGATCGAGAACGCATGCTCCCCTGCCTCTGGCACCGCAAGCCCGTCCGCCAGAGTTGGCTGCATTTCCACCGGGACCGGATGCCCTTTTCGCACCGCCGCCGAAAAGCTTGCGGTGTGCTCCGCCTCAACGCCGATAATCTTAATGGTCGGGCGCAGACTCTTCACAGCCAGAGCAATCCCGGCAATTAAGCCTCCGCCACCGATCGGGACCATAATCGCGTCCAGATCTGGAACTTGATCCAGTATCTCCAACCCCATCGTTCCCTGTCCGGCAATTATCGCCCAATCATCGTACCCATTGATGTATGTTAGTCCCCGCTCTACACAGAGTTGGTCTGCCCGTTGTCGCGCTTCTGCAAAATTTCGTCCACCGACAATCACGTTAGCATCTAGCCGTTGGCAGGTTGTGATTTTGATCAGCGGAGCCGATTCTGGCATCACTACAGTGACCGGAATCCCCAACAGCTTGCCATGATATGC
>JBPYFC010000187.1:0-13614 GCA_051984705.1 Chthoniobacterales bacterium
ATAAGAGCATTTAGCACGAAGAAGAGCTGCTGCACCAACTTTGGGCGAAATGACAACTCTCGGCGAATAATTGAGGTCCGGCATCGAGCGATGGGCGTCGTCGCATCCATTCCGGTAAGTCTGGGGACTCGATCGGTTCTCCATCGCCGATAAGCTCTACCTGGTATCCCTCCTGCCGTTGAACTGCCGCTAATCTTCTTCTAGTATGACCGCATGCATAATCCATTGGACCTACCGCCAGACCTTCCTGTTCCGGTGGACGACGGCGCATGCGCGCATCTCACCGGGCTGATCCTTCCCAATCTTCAACTGCAGTCGACGGAAGGGTCCTTGGTTTCGCTTGGTCAGCTCAAAGGACGTACCGTTCTCTATTGCTACCCCAGGACTGGCCAGCCCGGACAACCGCTACCAACTGGTTGGGATGAAATCCCCGGTGCCCGCGGATGCACCCCACAAGCGTCTGGCTTTCGCGACCATTATCAGGACCTGCTTAAGGCCGGCGCAAGTCGGGTCTTCGGATTGAGTACACAAGAGCCAGATTACCAACGCGAGCTTGTTGACCGTTTACATTTGCCGTTCCCCATTCTCAGCGACAACGGTTTGACTTTTGCCGCTGCACTCAAACTACCAACTTTCGAAGTCGACGGCATGAGGCTGATCAAACGACTAACATTGATCGTTGACGATAATAAGGTCGCCAAAGTCTTCTATCCTGTATTCCCGCCAGACCGTAGTGCTGAGGACGTCCTGCGGTGGCTGACCGCAAACCCGCCCCTCGCCGCGCACTAGCACTCACACCCACACTCAATGTCCTCCGGCATCGTCGACAGCATCGAAGCGCTTCGCGCGATGAGTCCTAACACGGCCGTGGAAGCGCTGGGAATCGACATCGTTTCGGTGGACGATGACCACATCCAACTAAGAATGCCGATCACAAACCGTGCGAGGCAGCCATTTGGGCTGTTACACGGTGGGGTCAGCATGCTACTAGCCGAAACGGCTGCTAGTGTCCACGCCTGTTGGGGAATTGACCTTTCCAAGGTCTTTCCTGTAGGAATTGAGGTGAATGGAAGCCACCTACGGTCCGCCTCCGAAGGTCATGTCCTTGCCAATGCAACAGTCATCCGCCGATCTCGCACATTGATTGTCCACGCTATCGACATTGTTCATGAAGAAACCAATCGCCTGCTTTGCGTAAGCCGGGTCACAAATTTCTATAAAGCCGCACAAAATACAGCTCCCGAATAACCGGTTGCTGCTATATGGAGGTTAAACGACTAGTTCTCACCCAACTTGCATGAAAGGACCTTACAAATTCTGGCTTGGTCTCATCCTGATCGCAGTTTTGTTCGCCCGTACTGGAATCGCTGGAGATGATGATAAGAACGTTCTGGAATCAAAAGCGACAATCAGCGCCCCGGTTCCAGTCACTACCGTTAGTTCGCCTGGGCGTGTCTCAGCGATCGAAGAGAATGCGCTGTTCGCGCCTAATGGAAAAGATCGCCACTACACAAATGGAGCGCTGCTCGCGTACACTACATCTCAATTGTCGGACAGCAGTCTTTTCTCGGCGCCGATCCGCTGGTTCAGTCCGGTGCTTTTCCATCCGACAGCTCCGGACATAGACAACCGGTTCGAATGGATCATCATCGGCCAAAGCATCTTTACACCGGAAAATCATAATCTCTCTAATCCACCGCTGAACGATCGGCCGTATGCCGGTTGGCTATACACAGGCGTAAATTTCATTCAAAACCGGGATGACAGAGAACTCACCTCTTTGCGGCTGGAAGCAGGCGTTGTTGGAAGTTGGGCTCTGGGCCGCCAAGTCCAGAACGCGGTGCACACCATTCTAGGAGAGAGCAAAGCGCGTGGCTGGGCACATCAGCTGAGCAATCAGCCGGGATTCCAAATCTCCTGGCAGCGCCTGTGGAGATTCAACCATGATTTAGGCGGCGGCTACTCGTGGGAAGTTATTCCGGAACTCGGCCTGACCGGTGGCAACGTGATGAGCTATGGCGAAATCGGCGGGATTGCTCGATGGGGACGCGGGCTTAAATCGAACTGGGGCCCTGACCTGATCCAGCCGGGTTACACCGGCACACCCTATTTCTCCGCGGAGCGAGGAGGAACCTCATGGGGATACGATATCTACATCGGAACCGATGGCCGCGTGGTAGCCAATAACGTCTTTCTAGACGGAAACAATTTCCAGAACAGCCGAAGCGTTGCCAAACAAGTCGGTGTTGCCGACTTCATGGCGGGCGCTGAGCTCTTCTACCGAGATCGTCTCCGTTTCGGATTTACGTTCATCGCGCGAACGCCTGAGTTTATAAAACAGCGCGGACTAGACCAGTTCGGCAGTTTCAATTTGTCGTTCTCGTTCTAATGGCCGCCACATTCCTTGCGCTGTTGTTAACCCAACAACTCCGGATAATGCCTTCTCGCTAATTCTTCGCATCGGGCGAGAATTTCCGTCGCTGAATCCAGTCCTTTGATCGTCTCGACTAAGTGCGCGCACTCTTTTGAGTCAAGCGTCTGCACTGCCTTCTTCACCCTCGGTACCAGCCCTGCGCTCGCGCTCAGCTCGTCTACGCCCAATCCCAGCAGCAATGGCGTTAATGATATTTCACCCGCCATTTCGCCGCAGACTCCAACCCAGATCTTGTTTGCGTGCGCAGCATCCACAGTCATCTCTATCAATCGAAGAATCGCTGGATGGGTTGGCTCGTAGAGATGCGCGATTCTTTCATTCACTCGGTCAACAGCGATGGTGTACTGAATCAAATCATTTGTGCCGATGCTGAAAAAGTTCACCTCTTGCGCAAGCGCGTCTGCAACCAGCACCGCACTGGGAATTTCGATCATGATCCCTAGTTCGAGGTTTTCTTTGAAAGGTTGTTTCTCCGCACGGAGCTCGCTTTTGCACGCTTCCAAAATCTCTTTGGCTTGCCGCAGCTCGGACAGGCCAGAGATCATCGGGAACATAAGTCTCACGTTGCCGACAGCGCTTGCTCGCAGTATTGCCCTCAGTTGAGCCTTGAAAATGTCAGGACGATCCAGACAAAACCGAATCGCGCGGCAGCCCAGAAATGGATTGATCTCCTGCGGCAGATGAGAATGGCTTAGAAACTTGTCACCGCCCAAATCGAGTGTTCGGATAATCACCGACTCAGGCAGCACGGCTTCCGCTACGCGGCGATAAGTTTGGTATTGCTCTTCCTCGTTCGGCAGTTCTGACTTGTTCAAAAAGAAAAATTCTGTCCGATACAGGCCGATGCCCTCCGCGCCGGCCTCTTTCACTAACGGCAGGTCTTCCGGCAATTCGATGTTCGCCGACAAAATAACATGGCGTCCATCCGCGGTGGTGCTCGCGGTATCGCGAAGCCGCGTGAGCACTTCTTCGACCTTCTCCAGCCTGATCTCCAGCTCCCCATATTCCCAAAGGGTCTTGTCGGTTGGATTCAGAATCACCAGCCCGTTTGTGCCGTCGAGCAGAACGTGATCCCCAGTCTGCAAGCGCTGCGACAAGTCTGTCAGCCCCACCACGGCAGGAATATTCAGCGATCGCGCCATAATCGCCGTGTGCGAGGTTCGGCTACCAATGTCAGTGGCAAACCCTAAAACCATCTGCCGGTTAAGACTCGCAGTGTCAGACGGCGTGATGTTGTGGGCAACGACGATCTGCGGAGCGTCGATCATCGCGAACGTTTTGGTCGATCGGCCCAGCAGGTTCCGGATAACCCGCCGGGTTACGTCGTGGATATCAAACGCTCGCTCGCGCAAATATGGATCATCGATTTCGCTGAGCGTCTGTGCGTATCGATTGGCGACCTCGGCAAAGATAAACTCAACATTCAGCTTTTCGCGTTCAAGCGTGCGAAGCACCTCGTCAATCAGGGTCCGATCTTCGACCACCAGAAGATGCGCGTCGAAAATGCTGGCGTCCTTGGCTCCGATCGCCTCGGCGATCCGCTGCTGCATCTCCAGGATCTGAACCCGAGTGGCAATTAGCGCGCTTTCAAATCGGGCGATTTCACCAGGAATTTCCTCCGGATCGATCTGCCGTCTCGGTGGTTCTTCGTCGTCAGGATGATGAATAAAGACAGCCCCTCGCGCGATGCCCGGAGCGACGCCAACACCGTGAAATCTCACTTCCTCATCGCTCATTCACGCGTCATTCCTCATCGAATCTTTTTTCGATCAATTGCTCGAGCTCCTGAATAGCTCCCTCGGCGTCCGCACCTTCCGCGGAAATTAACAGCTTCGTCCCCTGTCCGGCAGCGAGCATCATCAGTCCCATAATGCTCTTGCCATTGACTTGTTCGCCTTCTTTTTCGACCCAGATATCTGCTTTGTGCTTATTGGCGACTCGAACAAACATTGCGGCAGGCCGCGCGTGCAACCCAAGCTTATTCTGGATCAAAACCTCTTTTTTGATCTTGCCAGAGGCAGTTCGTCTGCTCAGCAAACCCATCACATCTCCTGTTTTGTTTGCATTAAATTCAACAAACGTTGGTTAAATTCCACCGCGCTGTTTTCCCCAAGCGCTCTGAGCTTTTGATCCAGCGCCGCTACCTCAACCAGCCGTGCCAGATCGCGTCCTGTCCGGACCGGAATGGTGATGTGCGGAATACGAATACCGAGAATCTGGTAGAATTGTTGCTCAAGTCCAATTCTATCAACCTCTTCAAGTTCTTGCCAGTCCTTGAGCGTCGCAACCAGATCAAGCCGCTTCTCAATCCGGATACTCCCGACGCCAAAAATCGATGCAACATTAATGATGCCGAGACCACGGACCTCCATGTGATACCTCGTCAAATCAGGAGCCGTCCCTACAAGTTCACGCCCGTCGAGAAGCCGGAACCGCGTAACATCGTCGCTGACCAGGCTGTATCCGCGTTCGATAAGACCCAGCACACATTCACTTTTGCCGATCCCGCTTGAGCCGCGGATCAAGACGCCGGTGCCCATGATATCCACCATGCTGCCATGTTCCGTGGTTGTCGGCGCGAAATCCATTTCCAACGCGATGGTCGCCGCGTTCGTGAACCGCATGGTCACCATTGGGGTGCGAAAAATCGCAATCTCCAATTGAGCGGCCGCTTCGGCTAATGCCTTTGGGACAGGCAGACTACGCGATATGACGATACACGGGATATGCTGATCACAGAGCTTGACACAACGCCGTTTCTGTTCGTCTATCTCCAAACTCTTAAGATAGCTTACCTCAGCATTTCCAAGTACTTGGATACGTTTACACGCAAAGTAAGTGAAAAATCCGGAGAGCGCTAGCCCGGGCCGGTTAATAGTGGGTTCCCGTATTTTGCGTTCAAAACCGACTGCCGGACCAACAAGCTTTAACGCAAGCGCTTCGGCGTGCCGAGTATAGAATTCGCCTACTTGGACGTAGGGCAATTTCCCGCGTCTCATGAGAAAGGCGTTGATTCCAAGTCGCGCAGGCCTGTGCTCCTTCGCCCAAGCTTCGGCGGACTGGCCTGCGAGACTCGAACCCAGGACTCTGCCACGTTATCGGACCGATTGCGCATATCTGGTCAGGCCCTCCGAATCTCTCCGTCTCTGGTCTTACCCAAACGTCGGCTCAATTAGTCCGAAGTCTCCGTTTTTCGCCGATATAGCACGTTCACTTTTTCGCTCTTTGCGTTCAGGAAAACGAGGAACTGTTTTGTCGACATCTCCATCTGCAGGACCGCCTCGTCGATAAACATCGGCTTGATCGGATATTTTTCTGTATGGATTACAGTCGGACCTGAGTCTTCCACGGGGGCTTCAGCTTCAGCAACCGGTTCAGCCGCGCCGTTTGGCTCCGGACTCTCTTCGAGACTCGCGAGCCACTCCCATCGCAAAACCTGTTCTTCCACATGCCGCACACCGTGTTTGCGCGGCCGGTGCCGCTGCATCAACCGGGTCTTATATTTCCGCATCCGTCGCGCGATCTTATCCAAGACCTGGTCGATCGAGGCATACATATCCTCGCTCTGGCTGCTTGCCTCCAGCGTAATGTGATTGCTGCAGTGCAGGATCACCTCAGCCGTGTGACGGTACTTTTGCACGTCAAGGATGACCTGCGCCTCGATAATCTTCGGATAGTCGAGGTGAAGGCACGCCACTTTACGCCGGCAATAATCCTTCATCGCTTCGGTTACGCTTACATGCCTTCCCGTTACTTGGATCGGTGGATCTGCATTTCGTATCTGCATAGTTTCACTTTCTTGGGATGGGTTGCTGGCCGCCAATGACAAGTGGTCTACATAAATGCCCTCCCCTGGGTCTGCTGATCGCTTGTTTGGCAAACCGGCACCATGGTTTGAGCGTTACATTCTAAAACGTTCGCCGAGATAGAGCTGTCGACTGATTGGGTCATTAATCAGGAACTGTTGAGTCCCCTGGCTTTCAATTCTTCCGTCAAAAACCAGATACGCGCGATCTACAATCTCCAATGTTTCTCGGACATTGTGATCGGTGATCAAGATCGCCAAGCCGGCTTTTTTGAGATTGTGAATATGCTGCTGGATCTCGGAGACAGCGATCGGATCGACTCCACTAAACGGCTCATCGAGCATCATCAGCTTCGGATTCGTCACCAACGATCGAGCGATCGTCAGTCGTCGCTTCTCTCCACCGCTCAAGGTTAGCGCCTGATTTTTAGCCAGATTTTCAATCCCAAACTGTCTCAACAATTCATCGCAACGTCGCCTTTGTTCTTTGCGCGAGAGTCGCTGCGTCTCCAAAATCGCAAGGAGATTTTGTTCAACAGTCAGTTTGCGAAAGATTGATTCCTCTTGCGGCAGATACCCCATACCCATCCGCGCCCTTCGGTGCATCGCGAACGAGGTCACGTCGCGATCCTGAAAGAAAACCCGACCACCGTTTGGGCGCACAAGTCCAACTATAAGGTAGAATGTTGTCGTCTTGCCAGCACCATTTGGTCCAAGTAATCCGACCACCTCCCCTTCGTTGACATGGATATCGACCCCGTTAACAACTGAACGGCCACCGTAGATTTTGACCAGTTTCTCAGTCCGCAAAATCGGCTTTTCGACGCTCTTTGGCGTTTGCCTGACTGGTAACTCAATTTCTAGTTTGCTGGGCACCATTCGTCGTCTGAGGTTGGTTCGGTTGTGTTCTATCCTGGATCAAGGTTCGAGTGCTACCGTAGGTTTTCATCCGCCCATCTCGATATAGAACCATTTTGACGCCCGGCTCGGTAGCAACATGTGTGTTATTACCCTGTGTTACCTCTGGCCAGCCAGTCAATGTAACTGAACCATCTTTTGCGATATAGACAGCCTTTTCTGCCTTGGCCGTGGATCGGACCGGCTGCTGAGGCGATGGTGATGGCGTCGCCTGTCCCTGCCGCCCCGGCTGTGTCGGGCTAGGGCTCGCCGCCGGTTTCGGCTCATTCAAGTGCACGATAAAAACGTTGCCTTCAGCATCAGCTTGGTTCAGCCCACCCCCGTCTTGTGAGCGATTCATCCACGCGGTCACTTTGTCGGCTGTCAGGGTAAATTGCGGATCAACGACCTTGACGCTGCCGACAAACACCGCCGTCCGATTGCGGCTGTCGAAGTCGGCCGTTTGTTTTGCCGTGATCTCAACCGGCCCTTTGTTCCGTTCGCCGCTGTCCCCTCCAAAGAGATCGGTCCCTCCGGTTTCTCCCGTTTTTGCGTCAGCCGGCGCGGACTTTCCTGGCGATGCTTTTGGCTTCGCCGTCTGCTGCTGACCTGTCTGTTGACCAGGCGCCTGGACAAGCCCGCTGAAAGCCAAGACAGCGATCAAAAATACTCGGTTCACTAATCTCCTCACTTATTGCTGGCCCCCGTTGCCTGGTTCCCCTTTATTCTCTTGTTGTCCTGTGGGCTGATCCTTCGTTTGAAGCTCGCTCCGATCATAAATCACCATTCGAACGTTCCCTAGTACCTTTCCTTGTCGCGTTTTGATATTGAATTCCATCCCGTCTCCCGTGAGCTGAAAATCCTCGCGTGATACTGCGACAGGATCCTTGCTGGTAAAAACCTCAGTATCCAGATTCACCCGAGCAGTCTTCAAGTCGACCTTTATCTCTTTGCCATTCTCCTGATTGAAGGTCTGAATCGAAACGGTATTTAACTCCGCATTTCGCTCATCCAACAGTTTCGCGGATTCGATGCCTAGTTTGACCTCCAATTTACCCTGAGCGTCGTACAGCGGCAATTCCATCCCTTTCACCGGGCGACCGACCGGCGCAGGAATTGTGATTCTCCGCTTTGCGGGTGGTTGGTCCGCATTCAATCCCAACGCCAAACCGGCGGAGGCGCAGACGATGATCAAGATCTCAGTGGCTGTTTTCCCGGAAAAACGCCGCTTAATGAACGAGCTCATGAATGTGCTTTAACGTTATCAACAGTTTAGGCAAATCTCGCAACGGTATCTGGTTTGGTCCATCAGAAAGAGCCTTCGTCGGATCATAATGTGTTTCGATGAAAACACCGTCACATCCAGCTGCGGCCGCCGCTCGGGCCAGCACCGGAGCCAGTACCCCGTCTCCGCTGCTTCGGTCACCGGCGCCACCCGGTCTTTGAACGGAGTGCGTCGCGTCAAAAATAACCGGATAGCCAAGTTCGCGCATCCAAAACAACGATCGCATATCAGCAACCAGATTATTATAACCAAAGCAGGATCCTCGCTCTGTAAAGACGAAGTTCGAGCATCCGAACGTTTCAAGTTTCTCTGCGATATTGCGGACGTCCCAAGGTGCAAGAAATTGTCCTTTTTTCACATTCACGGCGCGGCCGGTCTCCGCTGCCGCCTTCAGTAGGTCGGTTTGCCTGGACAAGAAGGCCGGTATCTGGAGGAGATCAATCGATCTCGCTGCCACGGCGGCATCTTCCGGTGAATGGATATCCGTAGTAACAGGAATGCCGAGCTCGTCGCCAATCTGGCGCAGAAGCTGGCACCCTCTTTCTCTGCCGATACCTCTGAAAGACTTGACCGACGTACGATTCGCTTTGTCGTACGATGCCTTGAAAATCCAGGCGATTCCCAGGTTGTCACAAATTTTTTTCAGATCTCTCGCAATTGACACAACAAATTCTTCCGACTCGATGACGCAGGGTCCGAGTATGTAGAAAGGACGCCCGCTTCCAATAGCAACGTCGCGCAAGGCGAAGCTCTTCACTTGAGGATCCTGTCCCACAATCGGTAGGTCCGCTCTTCAGCGCGACATCGCGCGCGTGCCACTTCGCAGAGGCCAACCCACACTCACACTCTTACGATCCATAGCTTTTGACGAATTTCTTCTTTTCGTCACCGCCATGCTCCGGACCAGCAGAAACTTCAGGCTTGGCAGGTTGCTCTGATGGTGCCGCAGCCTCCGGAGTTTCGGCTGCTTTCGCACCCCCGCTCTTCTCCCGGTTTGCAGCTTCAACAAAGAGCATTTGCAAATTCGAGATTGTCCCCCCTAGAATGCGCGCTTCGTCCGCGTTCAAGTTCCCTTTCGTCTTTTCCTGAAGCATCACAAGCTGGTCGATCAGGATTCGACCCATATCCAGATTTATTTCCGCTTTGCCGGTTTGCGGATGAGGAATCTGACCCAGCATAAACGCCGCGTTCTGGGCATGCATCAGCACGAACTCGATAAACCGTTGCGCCATTTCGCCTGAAGAAGCCACCGTATTCTGATATTCGGCCATAACACTAAGAATCCCCTAACCTCCTACCTGCAGCAAACGCAAAAATCCGCAACTTGCTCCTGCTCGACCCCGTTTCGATGCCGCTCGATCCCATGTCCTCTACGGTTTTACAATCACCGTAATCGCCGGCTTATCCTCCAGATACCCGCGAATCACTTCGTTCACCCTCTCCAAGGTCAGCTCTTGAATCTGGCGCTCCCTTTCTCGCAGATAGTCGACTCCAAGCCCATATAACTCGTGCAGCGCAAGCGCATGCGCGTACGCCTCCATATTTTGATTCTGAAACGCCATCTGGGCTAACATCCGAGCTTTCGCCCTCTCGAATTCATCCAGACTGACACCATGCCCCGCAATTTTCTCGACCTCGGTTCGAATAATCGAAGCCACTTCATCTACCCGCTCGGGCGCTGTCGCTGCGTGGACGCTAAAAACACCCGGAGCAAGCCCCAGAAACAGCCCGCTTCCGACCGAGTATGCCAGCGCTAGTTCTTCTCGAATCTTTACAAAGAATCGCGAACTCGCGTCTCCCGTCGATTCTTCCAACAATTCGAGGGCATATCGCTCAGGATCATGGATGGTGCATGCTAGAAACCCGATATGTACAACCGCCTGATTCCTGCCTTCGGCTGAAGTCACCGTTTGCTCCTTGAAAGGATTTACATCAGGGACTTGGACACCTTTGTGATTCGACGAACTCGGCAAAAGACCGAGCAATTTCTCCAGGCGGGTCAGCATCTCCTTCGAGTCGAAATCGCCACACACACCGATCACTACATCCGACTCTGTAAAGCAACGCCGATGTCGCTCAGCGAGCTGATCCAAAGTAAAGCCGCGCACCGTTTCTTCTCTTCCAAATGGATTCAGCCCATAAGGGTGATCACCATAAATTTCTGCTCGAAGCAAATTGTAGGCTATGGTATGCGGCTGGGCCTTTTCCGCGACAATTGCAGCGATCTGACTCTCCCGTTCCCTTTCAGTTGGTTCAGCGCGGAATACCGGGCCCGCGGCTACCTCTGTCATGAGCTGGCAGATATCTCCAAAATCGGCTGCCAAGGAACTGACAGAAAGCCGGACGGAGTTGTATCCTGAGTCCGCAAAAAGCATCGCGCCCATCGCTTCCGTCTCTTCAGCGATCTCTTCGGCCGATCGAGATCGGGTCCCTTTTGTCATCGCCATGCTCATCAGACGGTGGATCCCTTCCGTCTCCCGATTCTCAGCTAAAGAACCCCCGTGGACAGCCAACGACGCGTAAATCATCGGTAAACGGCTGTCCGGAATCAGGACTGCTCGATGCCCATTGTTGAGCCGGTGCAGCTCCGGATCCCTTCTACCTTTGCGCACCACAACTGCTTTCTTGGTCTTCTTCTCAGGCTGTAGCGTTGTGACTGTCAGGTTTGTATCGGTAACGTACTGGCCTGCCACACGTTCCAGATCGTTCGGCGTCACTTCTTGAATGCGATTCAGATACTCTTTGCTGAAGCCTAGATTACGTGCGTATAGCCAATTCAGCCCCAGATCCGAAGCAAGTCCTCGAACCGCCTGGAGATTTTCCAGAGTGCTGACCGTGATCATCCTCTTGGCTTTGCCGACTTCGCCTACGGTGAACCCAACTCGGTAAGCGCGATCAATGCACTCACCGACTCGTGTGATAACGGAGTCCACCAATGATTCGGCGCAAGTACCTGAAACGCTCAGCAGCCCCGGGAAACTCGGAGTATGCGCGTACGCACCAATTCCATAGACCAACCCTTCTCTCTCGCGAAGCTCTCGATGAAGTCGGGAACTGAACCCGCCTCCAAGCGCGGTCGACAACACGTCCAGCGCGGCAGCGTCTTTGTGAGCAACGTCCGGAATATGCCAATTCAATGAAAAGAAACTCAGATCTATCTTGAACTCCAGACTCGCCGTCCTCCGCCCTAACTGCACCGGTTCTTCCGGAAGCACGATTGCTTCGAGCGGCGACCGTTTGACGAATCCGAACAATTCCTCCGCATCTTTTCGAACCTGCTCTGTAGATACGTCGCCTGCTACAACCAGAAACAAATTGTTGGGCACGTACCGCCGATGATAATACTCGAGGACATCTTTCTCCGTCAGTTGATCGAAAATTTCGCGGATGCCGATCACGGGGTACCGGCACGGGTGAATCTGAAATGCGGTCAGATACGTGAGATGGTTCAGCACTCTGTCCGGATCGTCCAGTCCCATCTCGAACTCCCGCCGAATCACATCCATCTCTCGAGCCAAAGCCGCTGGCTCAATGACGGAGCGAAACATCATGTCGGCCAGCAGATCAATTGCCAGCCGCACAGCCTGTCCCGGGCAGTCTGCCCAGAACACTGTCCGATCGAACGACGTATAGGCGTTCAAATAACCCCCGACCGCGTGGATCTCCTGATTGATCTGCTGGGATGTGCGCCGCTCTGTGCCGTTGAATAACACGTGCTCCAGTAGATGCGTCAGCCCCGCGCCAGTCCATTTTCCTTCGTGTACGCTACCGGTTTGGCACCATGCCTGCACACTCGCTACAGGCGCGGAATGCTCCTCAGCAACAATCAAAGTCAACCCGTTCGGTAAATCGAAAAGCGAAGGCTGAACTGTCTCCATCTGGATCCTTCCTATTCTCCTGCCCAACGACAGGATTTAAATTCACGAAGTGGCCGATCTCGAATTGCGCGACTCGAACGGCGTGACAAACGCCTCTCGAAAATCAAGTGCCCGCCGAAAGTCATCGATCGAGTCCGACTCGGTTTTTCCGAACACGCCGTGCTCGATCAAGCTGTAAACCATTCGCCCGACATCTTCCGGACCATGGATTCCCCAATACTCCAATACGGTCATCACCATCGGCCCAAACTCTTTCAAAGCGAGCTGACGGAATCCATCCAACAACTCGACGGCGTTCACATGTGAACCGGCCTCGCTCTTTCCGCGTTTCTTTTGCTTGATGGTGAATTCGAGAGCTTCCTTCAAAAACAGGTAAGCATCCTTTTCGTACCGCCGATCCGTTTCCAGAATTTGGTCAACCACTTCGTTAAACGACTTCTGCATAGATGCTCATCTATTTAGACTCAACCTGCTGCTGCTGCTGCTGCCGAGACATGTTCTCTCGAACGTGCTTAATTACTGCTCCCACCAAGAATGCGACAGTGATCGCTATCACCAGAATCTGCTCATTCCGCGTCAATCGAAACACCGTGGCAATATAGACATCGCCAGGGATTTGTCACTGCGAGGGTCCTTTAGCCTCAGTTCCTCCCTTCGACTTAGAACCCGAAGGTGTGGGCGTCGAAGCTGACTTGCCTGATTCAGTTTTGGCCCCTGATGTTGAGGGAGCCGATGTACCCGATTCCTTCTTCGCGGCCTCCTTGTAACCGGCACTCCTGTAATCGGTGATGTAAAAGCCGGACCCTTTGAAAATTAACCCCGCCCCAGTGCCCAGAAGACGCTTGACCTTTCCTTCGCCCCAGGCGGCCTGCCGGCACAGTTCTTTCGGACAGACGGTGTAGGGTGCATCCTTCATTGATTGGAATGCCTCGAAGGTCTGCTGGCACTTCTCGCACTGGTACTCGTAAGTCGGCATAGTAAACGTGCCTCCCTATACACTGTTCCGGCCCGACCGTCCACCGTTGGCGTTTGGCGTTCGGCGTTTGGCGCTGGTGGGCAAGGCTCTATCGTCGGTAAGGCCGAGCTTTATCCAGCAGCCGCGGGACTCGTGCAGCTGCCACGGATCCCGGCATGTCGGCGGTATCGAGATCGAGGACGAGGACGAGAACGGGATCACGCCCAACAGCAGCGCAACCAACTTTGGCGTCGGCAGCGAGCCAAAAAACAGCGTATTTTTTGCCCAAGCTCGATCCTTGACGTAACCGTCAACCCGGTTTAACCGTCAACCCGGTTTATTGCGAGACGCTGTAAAAGT
>JBPYFC010000188.1:0-5905 GCA_051984705.1 Chthoniobacterales bacterium
TCAAACGTTGTCTCCTGAGATGAAGTGATCACTCCGGGAGACCTCAGGATTGTCTCGATAGTCACTTCTCCCGCCAGTTTCAGTTCTTTTTTTAATTTCTGGAAACGCTGGAGATAATTTCTAGCAATTTCGTAGTTCAATATCGGCTGATCGCTCGACCCTGAACCGGTAATCGTGACATTCACCACGATCCGGCCACGCTGCAGACTTTGATCAGTCTTCGCGCGAAGCTCAGGTTCGATCGACTCAAGTCCTGATGGCAGGTTAATAAGAATGTCGACCTGCCGTTTATTCACCGACTGGATCTCTACCGAGATCGTTTTCCCGCCGCGGGCCAGCTGCCCACGGCCGTAACCGGTCATGCTGTGCATAGGGGGAGGTTGCGGGTTCCTAGTTCCGAGTTCCGCGTTCCGAGTTTAACCCGCCACTTCGTGAGCGTGGTTTTCGGAACTGGGAACTAGAAACTCGGAACTCGGAACCTGATGGTACTCCTGAAGCGATTTTACGGTGATGCCTTTGGTTCGATGAGAACGGATTGCTCGGATGCTGGCTTCGACGGCGCTGATTGTCGTGAGTGTTGGAATCCGTTGCGCGACGGCAAGACTGCGAATTCGGATCTCATCATTTCGTGGCGTCTTGCCGCTTGGGGTATTGATGATCAGATCAACCTGATCGTTCTTCATCATATCAAGAACATGGGGCCGACCTTCGGCAAGTTTGAAGAGTCGGTTTACCTTTATTCCAGCGTTCATTAAGGCAGCGGCTGTGCCGCTGGTGGCGAAGCAATTGAATCCCAGATCGACCAATTCCCGGGCGAGTTTTGTCAGGCTTGCCTTGTCGGAATCTTTTACGCTGAGAAAAACATTTCCGCCACTTGGCAGGGGTGGCTGAGCGGCCATTTGCGATTTCGCATACGCTAAGCCAAGGTCTTCGTCGATACCCATGACTTCACCCGTCGATTTCATCTCGGGCCCTAGGATGATGTCGATTCCGGGGAATCGGATGAACGGGAACACTGCTTCTTTGACCGAGTAATGCTTGGGTACGACCTTGCCAGTAAAGCGGAGCTCTTTCAGGGGTTTTCCCGCCATGACCTTGGCTGCGATCTTGGCCAACGGAACGCCAATCGCTTTGCTGACAAACGGCACAGTCCTGGAGGCCCGAGGATTGACTTCCAGAACGTAGACTGCGTCGTCTTTGATCGCGAACTGGACGTTCATAAGGCCGCGTACATCCAGCTCCCTCGCCATCGCTTTAGTTGCGGATTCGATGGTTCCCAGAACTTTGTCCGATAACGAAAACGCCGGGATAACACATGCGCTGTCGCCGCTATGGATTCCGGCTTCTTCGATGTGTTGCATAATCGCGCCGATGACTGTTATCTGGCCGTCCGATATGCAATCGACATCTACCTCGATTGCATCCTCCAAAAAGCGATCAACCAGAACCGGGCGCTCCGGACTCGCTTCGACAGCGGTGCGTATGTATCGGCGCAGATCTTCTTCCTGGTAGACAATCTCCATCGCACGACCGCCGAGAACGAATGAGGGGCGCACTAAAACCGGGTAACCGATCCTGGCGCCAACTTTCACGGCTTCCTCCTCAGTTGTGGCGATGCCGTTTGGCGGCTGGTTTAGGCCGAGGCGCTGGAGAAGAGTCGCGAAGTGTTTTCGATCTTCGGCGATCTCGATACTTTTCGGTTGTGTACCGATAATGTTGACGCCATTGGTCTGCAGCGCGTTGGCCAGGTTAAGAGGGGTCTGGCCACCGAACTGAACAATAACCGCCTTACACTGTTCTCGCTCATAGATATTGAGTACGTCCTCCAATGTGAGCGGCTCGAAGTAGAGTTTATCGCTTGTGTCGTAATCGGTCGAAACTGTCTCCGGATTCGAGTTAACCATAATCGTTTCGAACCCTTCTTCTTTCAGCGCGAACGCTGCGTGAACGCAGCAGTAATCGAACTCGATTCCCTGACCAATCCGGTTTGGGCCTCCGCCGAGGATCATGATCTTAGGACGCGTCCCCTCGCGTGTCTCGTTCTCCTCTCCGTATGTGGAGTAGTAATACGGGGTGTAAGCCTCAAATTCCGCTGCACAGGTATCCACCAGCCGGTAAGTCGGGAGAACGCCTTGGCGGATGCGTTGCTCGCGAACATCGGCTTCAGTCTGATCAGTCAGGTAAGCGATCTGACGATCGGAAAAACCTAACTGTTTGGCTCGTCGCAAACTGAGCGATCCAGTGGCGATCTGTTTTTCCTGGTCGACGAGCTGCCGGATGTTTTCGAGGAACCATGGGTCGATTCCGGTTAACCGATGTATATCCTCCAGCGAAAATCCGGCGAGGATGGCGTATCGAAGGTAAAAGATTCGATCCCAGGAAGCGTTGACCAGTTTGTGTTGAATTTCCTCTTTGTCCCAGGCGCCATCGCCGGTGCGAGGCTCGCGATCCTTGCCGTCTGCGCCAAGCCCGAATCGACCGATCTCAAGCGATCGCAGCGCCTTCTGCAATGACTCTTTGAAAGTGCGTCCAATCGCCATCGCTTCTCCGACACTTTTCATTTGCGTGGTCAACGTCGGGTCGGCTTGTGGAAACTTTTCGAAGGCGAATCGCGGGACTTTAACGACGCAGTAATCGATCACCGGCTCGAAGCTCGCTGGGGTCTCGCGTGTGATGTCATTCGGGATTTCATCCAGTGTGTAGCCCACAGCCAGCTTTGCGGCGATTTTTGCGATCGGAAATCCCGTTGCTTTTGAGGAGAGCGCGGAAGAACGAGAGACTCGTGGATTCATCTCGATCACCACCATTCTGCCGGTCGCCGGATTGACGGCGAACTGGATGTTGGATCCGCCGGTTTCTACGCCGATCTCGCGAATCACGGCAAATGAAGCGTCCCGCATGATTTGGTATTCGCGATCGGTAAGCGTCTGAACCGGCGCGACGGTGATGGAGTCACCTGTATGAATGCCCATCGGATCGAGGTTTTCGATGGAGCAGATCACGACGCAGTTGTCTGCCCGGTCACGCATGACCTCCATTTCGAATTCTTTCCAGCCGAGTAAAGATTCCTCGATCAACACTTCAGAGACGGGGGATTGATCAAGTCCACGCCGGACGATCTCTTCGAACTCCTGTCGATTGTAGGCGATGCCTCCGCCGGCTCCCCCGAGGGTAAATGCCGGCCGGATGATTAAGGGGAAGCTGCCGATATCGGCAGCAACCCGCCGGGCATCCTCCATGTCGTGAGCGGAACCGGAGCGGGGGACATCCAGGCCGATCTTTTGCATCGACTCCTTAAAAAGCTGCCGATCTTCGCCCTTAGCGATTGCGTCAGCGTTTGCGCCGATCAACCGGACGTTGTGTTTTGCCAGAACACCGTTGCGATAAAGTTCCATCGCGGTATTCAAGGCGGTTTGACCTCCTAAAGTTGGTAACAACGCGTCCGGTTTCTCGCGTTCGATGATCCGTTCGACGACTGGGGCTGTAATCGGTTCGATGTAGGTTCGCGCAGCGAACTCAGGGTCGGTCATAATCGTCGCCGGATTCGAGTTCACCAGGACGACTTCGTACCCTTCTTCTTTAAGGGCCTTGCAGGCCTGGACCCCGGAATAATCAAACTCACATCCCTGCCCGATGATAATAGGTCCAGAACCGATTAGGAGGATCCGGTGAAGCTCTGGGTCTTTGGGCATTGCGTTTGGCGTTCCGCGTTCGGCGTTCGGCGTTATTTGACGCCTGATCAGTCAGATTTTTGCCTAGAGGTAAAGCCTTTTACAGTTGTAAGAGTGAGGTTTCGTACAGAGTTTTGGACGTTACTCGCGAGGGCAGAATCTGCAGAGACAGCGGATCATCCCTGGGTTCAAATGATCGACTCGAGCTGACCTATGGCGCCGAACGCCAAACGCTGAACGCCGAACGCCAAACGCGACTCTACAGCCTATGCTCAAATTCGACGATACGCGATAGTGCTTCGACGAATTCCTGAAAACCGCTGGCGGGGAGCATGATGGTGTCCCGACGGCCGCTGACGTCTTCGGTGATTTTTAAGAACCGGCCACGCTGATTTTCTTTCAGATCTAAGAAAAATACTTTGCGATCCACCTGGATCTTCTCGGAGGCGAGAGGTTCATCGGTTCTTTGCGATGTGTTGCTGTTAATCATATCTGGCACGCCTGCTCAGCGTCGGCCAATTGGATCCCGGCAATCCGCCCGGCTACGCTGAGTGATTTGTTTTTACCTGTTCCAGCCCGGTCTTTGACGCAGGCATTTAGTTCCGTCTCACTACTTCTACTATGTGTGAGATGGCACACTTAGTCCGACAGCCTTGCGTACCCGTGCAATGGTCTTTTCAGCCACTGTGCGAGCGCGGGCTGCCCCATTCTTAAGGATCTCCTCCACGTACATCGGATCGGATTCCAGCTCTGCCCGACGTTTTCGCATCGGTGCAAATTTTTGCCAAATCGCTTCAAACAACCGTTTCTTAAACTCACCGTATCCCGTCCCGCCGGCTCGAAATTCGTCTTCCATTTTCTTCACTTCTTCCGCAGATGCAAACAATCGGTAGAGGGCCATGATTGTCGACTGATTCGGGTCTTTTGGGGCCTCGACCGGCGTGGAGTCCGTTACAATACCCATGATTTTCTTTCGAAGTGTCTTCTCGTCCAGAAAAATCTCCACTGCGTTTCCATAGCTCTTGCTCATCTTTTGGCCATCCAAGCCAATGATGGTGGCAACATCCGGCCGAATACTGGCTTCCGGAACTTTGAGCACTTTACCATAAACGTCATTGAATTTGATGGCAATATCGCGAGCCATTTCGAGGTGCTGCTTTTGGTCTTTGCCAACGGGCACGATATCGGTGTCGTACAAAAGAATGTCTGCAGCCATTAGAACAGGATAAGCGAACAGCCCGAGTGTCGGCTGGATCCCTCTGGCGATTTTGTC
Source organism: Chthoniobacterales bacterium (assembly GCA_051984705.1). GTDB lineage: Bacteria > Verrucomicrobiota > Verrucomicrobiia > Chthoniobacterales > JAFAMB01 > JBKPBY01. The sequence goes on from JBPYFC010000188.1 coordinate 4,945, forward strand.
CTTGTAGGAATGGGCCCGTTCCAACAGGCCCATTGGTGTTACGGTGCTCAGAATCCAGGTCAACTCTGTATGGATTGGAACATCCGATTGACGAAAAAGACAGGCGCGATCCGGGTCCAGGCCGCATGCCAGAAAATCGAGCGCAAGATTTCGCACATGGGTCTTCAACTCAACCGGGTCCTGAATCGTCGTAAGTGCGTGATAGTCAGCGATGAAATAAAAGGCTTCCCCTTTCTGCTGCAGCTCAATAGCAGGCAGCATCGCCCCAAAATAGTTCCCAATGTGCAGCGAACCAGTCGGTTGCAACCCTGTGAGGTAACGGACCATTGGGAGATTTAGCACGAATGGCGGCAACTGCCAGAGGCAGTTCACTGTTGCGGGTTCGGGTTTCGGGTTCCTGGTTCCGAGCGGGCTTGCGCGCTCAATTCCTCGTCGCGCGGCGAGTAGCAGGAGTTTTGTATTTATTCCCGCGAAACTCCGATTGGCCGAGGTAGCGCATCAAGCCGCCCATGCATCGGGCCGCTTTTTTTCCTAACTCATTGAGTTCTTCAAATTCCGCGAGGGTTAAACATTCAAAGTCCAGGGCGTAATAAAGCTGACCGCGCGATTCTCCAAGCGAACCTTTGGCGATGGATAAAAATTGGACAAATTCCCTATTCCCGTCGCGTTCAAACCCCTCGGAAAAATTGGAGTAAACCGATACGGCCGTTTTTCTAAGCTGGATTGGGATGACAGGGTCTTTCGAAAACCTACGATCCTTAAGGACATGCGCTACGCCTCGGCCGTATTCTCGACACAATTGAAACGCCTCAAAGTCAGCAAAATCATTCATAAGCAGATACATAGCACAAAAATAAATAATGTATATATCTGTTTCTTTTGCCAAGTCTGACGATCGTCGACGCGCCCTCACGCCCGGAACCCGGAACCCGGAGCCCGGAACCCGGAACCCGGAACCCGG
>JBPYFC010000189.1:0-3984 GCA_051984705.1 Chthoniobacterales bacterium
CCACAATGGCATATTGCGGAGCCAATGCGACGATATTGGTCTCGCGCAGAGGACGCGGAGGAACGCTGAGGAAGCAAGATTGAAATCCGAGACCCTGCGTTACTCAGCGACCTCGTCCTTCGCCAAGCCTACGGCCCGACACGTCTGCGTGAGAAATCCTCGCTAAATTTCGCCAAGTTGAATGTCAGTAGTTCAGTAGTACAAAGAAAGTTTTACCTTCGTGATCTTTGCGATCTTCTGTTGAAATTCTTTCCCCGCCTGTTTCAAGCCGTGAGTAAATCACCTTGCGTGGAGCAAGCCTACGTCTATCTTGCGACCCTTGATTCCTAGATGGAAGGGTGGCTGAGTTGGTCGAAGGCACCTGACTCGAAATCAGGCGTACGGGTAACCGTACCGTGGGTTCGAATCCCACCCCTTCCGGTGCTGCGATGTAAGTATCTTATTGTAAGTAGTAACTTACCTTTTACAGGTTAAGCTGAGCATCCGGGTGCGCTGGTAACAAAGTCCACGGGGTGCTGGTTGGTAACATGCTCATTAGCTTCTAGCTGCGTCCATAATTATCCGCGTGCTAGCCAGACGCTGATTTGTTAGATTCCGCATCACTTACCCTGGTTTCCGATACCTCCTCATTGGGATAAGTGTCTTGATCGCGCTTTCGTTGTGGCAGTTTGGTTCGCGGAGGCCCCGTACCATCAGTGTCGTCAGGCTGGTTTCATTACTTTTGCTGGCGTTCTTTGTTTGGCCGGGGCTGATGATGTGGGCGTTTACCGTGTTTTTTTCATGGCTGGAACTGCGGATACTCCAGCCGCTAATGATATAACACCATTAGACCGTCCAGACAGGCACTCGGATACTGCGCCTTTACGCTGCTGGTGCTGATCCTTGCACCGGTACCACACAATTTGTACGGTACCTTCAGCATTCGTTGCCCTAATGTCTAGCCTGGCAGCAGAAAGTTATGACTAACCGCCAACGAGCGACCTCTAACCGAGTGTCTTTGCTGGATGCGGCTCTGGCGCGTTGCGAGGCGATCTTTAGACTGACCGAATCGCCAAACGGCTTTCAGCGAATCAATTATCTGGAGCCTGCCGGCGATCCCGGTGTCTTTGGTCCCGGTTCGGTTACTTGGCGCGTGCTCAGCAATCCAGGCAGCGTATTCATCGGCGGCATCACCGCAGTCCTCTTGCAATTAGCCGAACCAAGGGTGCGCTCCGGAGTCTGGGACCACACCGACTTTCTCAGAGATCCGGTCGGGCGCATGCGGCGAACCGGGCTCGCCGCGATGGTCTTTACCTACGGTTGCAGGCGCGATGCTGAGGCCGCGGCCTTAAGGGTGCGGCGCCTGCACGAAAGGGTCAAGGGCATCACTCCGGACGGTCAGCCGTATCGAGCGGATGATCCCGAGCTTCTCACCTGGGTGTATGTCACAGCAGGGTACGGGTTTCTAAGCGCCTATCTTCGCTACGTCAACCCGCACCTCCCTTGGAGCGAACAAGACCGGTATTACTCCGAATCTCTCAATTCCTGCCGATACTATGGGATCAAATGGATGCCCAGTTCGATCGCTGAGGCCGACAGCTACCTTGAGCGGATGCGACCTAAACTGCGATATCATGAGATTGTGGAGGAGTTTCTGCGTCTCGTGTCAAACGTACCGGTTATGTCAGCAGTGGCATTGCCAATTCAGCGCCTTTTGATCCAAGCTGCTATCGATCTCTTGCCATCCTGGGCTCGACGACTTTTGCAGCTTGAGAAGGGGCAATCCTTCCGCATCGCAACGCGCCCGCTCGTACGCGCCATGGTTACTCTTGCCGGTCTAATAACCCGCAACGGTCCGCCTCAGCAAGCGTGCATCCGAATGGGATTGTCTCCCTCCCGCCTACCGTACTAAAGCGAAACTAATCGCTCGAACGCGCTACCGGATCTGCCGATCAGCTACAACATTGCACCAAGCCAACCGGTGCTTGCGATCCGATATAACCCAGAGACGAAGCAGCGAAGCTTAGACACTCTGATTTGGGGACTGGTTCCGTACTGGGAGCAAAGATGACAGAACGGGCTTCATCAATGCCCGAGCAGAAGGGTTTGATAAGGCGCCGGCATTTCGGCGCCCCTTTCAAAAGCGCCGTTGCTTGATTCCTGCTGATGGCTTTTACGAATGGAAGAAAACGCTCGAATCCCACCCCTTCCGCTCCCAGACTTGATCTACAGGCGATCAGGCGAACCCATTATAACCGTTTAAACGGCCGGGTTCCAAGACACCGAAAATGCGCTCCCACGCCAGCCTCTGAATCTTTCTGGGAAATTACAACTTCGTAAGGTTCGCCGGAACCCTTTGACGACGCTTCCCCTGCGTGTTATTGGCGCCGCCCCCCCGCGCCACTTCTTTATCATCGGCAGAGGCGCGCAGGAAACAAAATGGAATCAGTAATTGCAACACCATCACTCCTGGCGCTGGCGACGCTCTCCGGCTGCGTCAACCTCAACTGATGCCGGGCAGAGATGGAAAATTGGGAGCCAGTAAAAGAAAAGCGGCACCGCAACGACAAGCAGCAGTGAATACTACGCAGCGATCATTCGAAGAACTCTGGAAAGCCGTAGAGGCGTTGCCAAAAAAGCGCTGGACCATCTTGAAGCGCGAGTTTGACCGCGTCCAAAGTATCTCCAACGATCGCATCCGGGATACGGATGCGAAGCAGGCGGAGCAATCAGAAAAAGCTGAAAGAGAGGCCTGGAACCAGTTCGGCGAGCTTTGCCAAAAGTACGGTATTCCGCTGGAGCCCCGGCTAATTGTGATCTTAAACAGACTGCGCTGATTCGCTATGAGGAACGAAGAACGACCGACGCGGCAGAAGCGAGAGCGGATCACGCGATGGCAGGACCTGGCCAGTCTGAAAGCTCGGTACCGTTGCGCGGCGCTGGTACATAAGCGCTCGGGCGAACTGGAGATCGACGACGACGCCGAGGTCAGCCTTGGCGCTGATGGACAAGGCGCATACGTGCAAGCGTGGCTGTGGATTCCGAAAAGCGAAATCGAAAAAGGGAAAAAATAGAGCCCCCTGTTCTACGCGCTCCCGCTCGGGCACAACTTTGCTTCATTGCTTGTAAACCTCGAAGTGGAGGACAAATGGCTCTTTCTCAACCAGGAAATCATCATCAAAATCATAATAACGAGCCGCTTGGTAGGTTTCTCCGGCAAATCGTTTGATCGCTTCGACATCGTCCCAGAAAGTTAACATCTCAAAGTGAGCAAGGTTTCCGTCAACGCGATACAAACAATACGCTCCCCGGTTACCTGGGGTTCGTTCATAGTCCGGTAATGCGACGCTGCGCATTTTCTCCAGGTATTCCTCACTCTTTTCTAGAGGAACCCGTCCATTCCAAATCCTGGCTATCATCTTCATCACTTAGCACCGCTCACAGCCTCCACAAGAGCTCGTAATCGTCCTCGAACTCGTTCTCGTAATCGAAAGGCGGTGTTTGGGCAGTCCCCGAAATTGCCGATCGAACCGGCCCAATCTCGCTCTCGAGTTCGAGGACGAGAACGAGAACGATGCCAACGAAGCTGTCGACGCGAAAAGGCGCGCCCACTGTTCTCAAGGCTTGAGAGCGAGCGCCTGCAAATAGCGTTGCACAGAGCGGGCGACGGCATTTTTGGCATCCTTTGCGATGACATGGTGCCAGAGAGCTCCGTAGAGACGTTCGAAAGTCAGCTCAGCCACTGCCTTGCCAATCTGTTCGACGATTCTTCCGCTGAGCGGAATCAAATTTGGATAGCTCCGCATGAAGCTCACCCAGCGACGGTCTTGGGCGACGCTCATGCTGTCTCCGACCAGCAAGGCTCCTTCACCGTCTGCCGTACCCGACCAATGCAGCACCGTGCTTCCCTCAAAGTGGCCGCCGACTCGAATGAGGCAAATCTCATCGTTTAAGGAAACCCGATCTTTGTCCCAAAAACGAATCGAACCATCCAACCGTTTGACC
>JBPYFC010000190.1:0-11459 GCA_051984705.1 Chthoniobacterales bacterium
AAGCGCACGATCGATCGCTTCGGCATCCATGATGGAAACTGCGTGTGACATACCTTTGCGACCTCACGGGATCACTTAAAAGGCTACACGTCCGACATAGCGTCGACGACGTCGGAAATCAACGCGAAAAGCTACGGATTCTTCGACTGCCGCTGTCTGCGCTCCCGCCAGGCAGAACGATGTTTCACAATCCAATCTAGGAGTGCGCGCTCAAAGCCGATATCATATCCGGCTTTCTCACTCTCAAGCCACTTATGCCGAAGTATCTCTTCGCGCTCAGCCAGGAACTCCTTGTAAAGCACAGAATTCTTGACCAATTCTGCGGAATCTTCTTTCGGAGGCTCCATTGTTACGGTGCGATTTTCCATGAGACGGCTCCGGCGAGTCAATGACAATCTATCTGTTCTCGATTCTGTTCGTCAGGCCGGGCTGCCGGTGCCATGGCCTTCGATTAATTTTCGTTCTATCCAGCTTCAACCCGTTTCCGTACCTCATGGGCAATCTTTATAAACACCTTAGAAATCGCGTGGTTGCGGTTTTCCAGAACAATCGGCATTCCGCGGTCTCCGGCCTCTCGCGTTTCGATATCGATCGGGATCTCTCCCAGCAACGGCACTTGCAAGCGCGCAGCTTCGCGTTGGCCCCCGCCTGCACCGAATATGTCGTATCGTTTCCCATCACTCGGAGAGAGAAAATAGCTCATGTTTTCGACGATACCGAGAACGTTCACATTCACTTTGGCAAACATGGCGCTCGCCTTGCGAGCATCGATCAATGCAACCTCTTGCGGTGTCGTCACAATAATTGCGCCGGATAACGCGACTGTCTGTACGACAGTCAATTGGATGTCCCCTGTTCCAGGCGGCAGATCGAGGACCAGATAATCTAGCCCGCTCCAATCAACCTGCCGCAGAAACTGCTGCGTAGCTCGCGTAACCATTGGTCCCCTCAGAATTGCCGGCGAATTGTCATCAAGCAGCGAACCCATCGAGATGAGCTTAATGCCATAGCGCTCGATAGGAATAATCGTGTTATCGCTGGTTGCCATTGGCCTCTCGCGGGTTACCCCGAACATGAGCGACACGCTCGGCCCGTAAATGTCGCAATCGCAAAGACCGGCGCTGACTCCGGTCAGTCCCAAAGCCGCAGCCAGATTTGCGGAAACAGTCGATTTGCCGACTCCTCCTTTGCCGCTGGCAACGGCAATCACTCGTTTGACTCCTGGGATCTGAGTTGCGCCACTTTTGCCACCACTTGCGACATCTGGTGGAGCGGAAATATCGATAACCACAGTCCCCGAGCTCACCCCGGGAATCTGTCGAAGGATCCGTTCAGAGTCGCGTTTGAGCGCTTCCGGAACCGCTGGATTGTTTGTAGCCACATTCAGACGCACTAATACGTCCGAACCCGCGATCTTCACCTCCTTCACTAAACCGAAGCTGACAATGTCTCGGCTGTAGCCCGGAAATTTCACGGCTTTGAGATGCTCAATAACCAGTTCTTCGGAAAGAATCGACATACGATTGACTACCACGATCAACGCTTGTCCATAGAGCTGTCAATAGGGGTGGAGGTTTCGAGTTCCGAATTCCGGGTTTCGAGTTCCGGCTATCGGAGCCAGGGCAGAGCTCGGAACTCGAAACTAGAACCCCGGAACTCGAAACTCGGAACCCGGAACTCGAAACCCTCGCCGCTCCTTCCACACCTCTCAAATCATAGATCCGGCCCCAATCTCCTTGGGCTAAGACGCGACACTTGGATTCCCACTCCTTCTTCGAATTCGGATAATAGGCCTCTTCGAACCGCCCCCAGAACAGGCAATCCGCGCCAAGGTCCGCCGCCGTTCGCTCCCAACCAGGATCCGATTGCATGAGCGAGGTCAACTGGGTCTCGATCCCTCGATAGTCTAACCCATGGCTCCAGAGATGCCCTGGAAAACCAAGGACGAAACGGTGCCCGTTGACCAGCGCAGGATGGTTGTACGTCGGATAAGCCGCGAAAACCGTTTCCGCAGGAAATGAGCGCATAGCTTCATCGACGGCTTGCCATTCTGCAAGACTTCCAATCTGAAAGCCTTGCTGATTCGTAACGAACGATCCCGCCAAGCTAATGAATCCTGAGAAGAACAGGCCAAAGCAAACAACTGCTGTCAACGCCGGATGCCACCGTGAAAGGAACGCCTTCCAGAGGGCGAACATAATCAAAAGATAAGCCCAGAAAAATAGCTTCGTATTGTCCCATGCCCATGGCGCAAATTTAACGAACGCGCACGCCACAAATATCGCTGCGGAAGGAAAAAACCACAAGCGGATCACTCGCTTCGATTCACGGGTTGGTCCCTTAGACGGAATCAGGAGATAGATCGAGACCGCGAGGCAGGCTGGCAGAAACAGCCCGAAGTTCTCCAACCAGAACCACCATGCTGGTGTCCCGGTCTCGCGGGCCATCCATCCAGGAAACCACGCAATGGTGTCGGTTTTCGAAAATCCGGTGACGGCATAAACACAGAGTGTTGCCGGCACCAGAGACGCCCCAACCAGTCGCAGCAACGAGCCTCGCCAGTTAGGATCGCCAAACAAGAACCAGCACAGCAGCAGGAACGACAGGAATAGAAACGTGTGAAGATGAAAAAGCGGCATCGTTGAGTACAGCAGGAACTCGGCCCAGAAGGGGAGTTGTTGTTCCCGGCGCCTTTCAAAAAGGGTCGTGTACCAATGTCGCAGCAACAGGAGACCGGCGGGCACCGCATATAAAAGGCCGCGCTGTGTCACAAACAGTGCAAGTGGAATCGACTTCCACGCAACCTCTTCCTGGTAATCCTGCCAGATGAACGTTTTGAAAAAGAGGAAACCCGCGAGTCCGCCATTGAAGAGAAAACTCGCGACAGCAAAGCTGCCGTTAAAAAGGAAAAGCGCTCGTAGGGTAAGCAGCGAACCGGCAAGCGCGACGAGTATGATGCCAAGGCGGGGCTCAATGCCGATGACTTTTAGCTCCGCGTTAAACAGGTTGAGTCCGATTGGATAGCGAAGCTTATCGAACGCAAAGATCGGATTTTCCGGCCAATAGGATGGGTTGCTTGCCAGGTAATTAATATGGGTAAGATGTAAGCAGATATCCCCAAGATTATTGGGGGAGAGCACCCGGATCTGATCGCCGCGTACAAAAATCACCCAGCCAAACTGGCGCACCGCGAACGCCAGGAATATGACAATTAGAATGGCGCTCATGATCCAATGATGGCTCGCCGATTCCAATCGGATTTGCCGCGGTCTCATCAAGACTAAAATGAGCGGTAACAGGAAACCAAGTCCCAGAGCGATTCCGCACGTTAGAGGCGTCAACCCTAACGCAGAATATCCGAGCAAAACTCCGATTACTACTGAACAAGCGATCCCGCTCAGAGCGACGAGCAAAGATTTCATTCTTTGATTTTCGCGGGCTCGAAGCTTGGGGTTTGAGGTGGTAGAATACCGGCGAAAGTTGTTTGCCGGAAATAGCCGCGGCAGTCGCCGAGTCCCGGCCTGAGCCGGAAATCAATCACGTAATAACGATCGCTAAGCTCTTTCTCCAGTTCCGGAGCGAGAGACGTTTCGACCGCGATAAAGTCTGCCTCGCTGAGATCCTCTGGCCATTGCTCCTCCTTGGTGTAGTAACCGACATTCTTGAAATCACCGAGTTCCCACGGAATTGGGAATGAACTCGATAAAAGGATTGTGCCGTTCACCTGCTTGGCATCTTTCGGTCCGCGCTTGGCCTCCTCCAGGACCGGATCGACGAACTTGTAGAAATCGCGGAAAGTTTGCACGTACGCATATCTTTCTCCTTCATCGTCAAACCGGACAAAATTCAGCTGGTAGGCCCTCACCGCGGAGTGCCCAAGAAAGAAAATCGCCGCGACCGCCGCTACTGACCAGTGTAGCCGTTTGGCGAACCAGACCAGAGCGGCTGCGGCGAGAAACATGAAAGGCCAAATGATTGAAATGGTGCACCACGGTGTTTTGTACGGAATGACGCTATAAACAAAGAGAACCAAGAGACTGTAGATAGAAAGAAAACGTAGCTCGCCGCGTCTGCTCAAGAGCATCGGAATGGACGCAAGCAAACCGAGCATCGCGAACCACTCGTATTCGGTCATCAGACTGACCCAATACCAGTTCATCTTAAAGCTCGCGAACGAGCGTAGAAACGGGAGGTGGGTCAAAAACCGGGGCAGCAACGGAAATAAGTCGTAGTCGAATTTGCCGTGTCCGTTCGCATCTACCCCCGTTTTAGTCCAGGGAAGAAGCGCTTCAAAAACGCCGAGAAAGCCCTTGGGGTTAAGGAACGTACCTGAGTAGAAAAAAAAGATTAGAACTATTGCAACTGCGCTTGCCGCAAAAATATGCCTTTCGGTTGTGGGATCTCCCATGCGGAGTTCAGGGCGCAAAAAACGGAGAGAACTCGGTTCTGTCGCCGAACCTCGTTGTTCATCGCCACTGGTAGTCGAAGAAGTTTGCCACAGGGTAAAGTCATGCGGGCGGACCCGATGCAGAGATAGAAGTATGCCGATTGTGACCGCGGCTGCGCCGATGTGAATGACGTACGTTTCTTTGGTCAGGATCATTCCTGCTGTAGCCAGAATGATTGCCCAGATATACTTCGGCTGACGAGCATTCCAAATGCCGAGAAAGCCCCAGAATGCCATGACCATGAAAAGCACCAACCATGATTCATGGATCGAATACCGGCTGTAGAAAATGAAACCGGGGGATAAAGCTATTCCCAGCGCAGCAAGATAAGCGACAGGTCTGCCAAAAAATCTGCGAAACAAACATGTCCAATAGATCGTGACAAGGCTTACCAGCACGGTCGGCAGCCGAAGGGCCCACAGATTGCGCCCGAGTAATTTCAACGAAACAAACAAAACATAAAAATGAAGGGGGCCGTGATAGTTGGTCGGATCGTATGAGTAGTACCCGTGTTTACTCATCTGATCGCAAAACCATCCGTTGATCCCTTCGTCAAAATGCGGCGGTTTGATATCCAAGAACGCAAAGCGTACCACCGCGGCTACCAACAGGATCAGAGCTGGAAATAGAAGTTGACGTTTGACCATTCTGAGCCTTTTAGGGAGAGGCGCAGATATATATGCGAAGACCGAGTCATGTCCAACTACAATCGGCCCTCTCTTTCGATCGTCATTCCCGCCTATAATGAAGCCGATCGATTACCTGACACTCTCCGAAAAGTAAAAGAACACTATTCTTCGTCGAGTCTCCTGGTGGAAATCATTGTGTCGGTTGAACCGAGTACCGATGGGACCTTGGGGCTCGCGGAGACAGCTGCGAAATCCTTTCCTAACTTGAACGTTGTTACGCATCATGAAAAACGAGGAAAAGGCTTTGCCGTTCGTAACGGCATGCTGCAGGCGAGGGGAGGGTTGATTTTTTTCACTGACGCCGACTTGAGCACCCCATTGGAAGATCTGGATAGCAGCGTCGCTCTATTTCTACGCGAGCCGGCAATCGACGTAATCGTTGGAAACCGCCACCATCCGCAGAGCGTGATCGTTCAGCGACAAAGCCTGATGCGCGAATCGATGGGTAAGACGTTTAACCGGATCGTTCGGCTTCTGGCCGGGTTGTCGATCAGCGACACTCAATGCGGCTTTAAAGGATTCCGAAATCGCGCCGCCAAAGAAATCTTCGGGCGACAGCAACTGGACGGTTTCTCGTTCGATGTAGAAGTATTGCTGCTGGCCGAGTCAATGGGTTTTGTCATCCGGGAGGTTCCAGTCCACTGGAAAAATTCGCCCGCTTCACGAGTGCGAGTAGTGCAAGATAGTTTACGAATGTTGAAAGACGTCGCCGGCATTCGCAGCCGGGTCAAACGCACAATCCACGAGTACCCATTCCGGCTAGCTCGAGGGTAACGCGCGCACAAAGACTTTCTTGTCATCAAACGCCGCCTGCAGCCGATAGTGCTCCTGAATGAATTGCATCGTTTCGGTTGCCCAGGCGGTGAATCGCGACGATTCAGTGCCATTTATTTTCCAGTTGTCGATGACAATTACTGCGGGCTGATACTTCTGCAGCTGCGCGATCTCAGCTTCATCCCAATTTGGTGGATGAGTCAGATTGTCGATGTAGAGAATGTTTTGAAAAGTCCTGCGGCCGGTTATGAGGTTGACACTGGGCAGATAAGGGTAGCACGCCACGTAATCATTAGCCCGGCTGTTCTGAACTGTGGCATTGTAAATTCCTTGAATGGCTTGGTATTCCGAGTGGCTCAAGAAAACGTCGACTCCGTTCGCCCCCTTAAAACGAATGTTGCGATGCTTTCGCAACGCGATCGTGCCGCCATATGGGCTTGGCAGCGTCGCCAACGCGTAGGCGGCGGCGACCAAAGCAAGCGCCGCCGCAAACCCATAAGCAACTCGCGTTCGACCCAAAGAACTCCAAAGCAACCACACTGCACAGGTCAGCGCTACGAGCCCGCCTTTCATGAACTCGATCAGGTGTGGTAAGTCCGGCCGAAAAAAGAAAAATTGAGGGAACGCGCTGAGCGCACCGGCTAATATTGTTGAGAACAGCACCCATCGCTCCGCCGAGAGCCTCTTGGCCAAGACAAGCCAGATCCCTGCGAGAAGGAGCGCGCTGAAGAGTGCCGGGGTGGCGTAAGTCAGAAAGGCGAGCAGCCGTTTGTCTAGTTTAGGCGATTTCAGAAAGATATCGCGCCAGGGTCGCCGGCTCAGACGGGTTTGATATTCATGAATTTTAAGTCCTACACCCGGATTCGGGCTGGTTTCCGGATAAAGCGAGCACCGGATCGGAGACGCTGTTTTTGACTGGGCCGAATCTGGTCGCTTCGCCGGTAGCGCAATCTGAACAATGGTGACTGCGAAGTCTCGATATTGCTGAAGAAACTCCCGCAGAAAACCGCGCCGGGACGCGTCGTACAGGAACGGCAGATGAATCAGCACGACCCCAGCTGCGAGGCTGAAGGCAATCAACAGATTGAGCCGAAGGCGGCGATCTAATAGCCACACGTGCAGCCCGAAAACTGCGCACCAAATCACGGTGAAAAACAAGCCGAGATCTATCCGGACAAGATAAGTAGTCCCGAGCAGAACTCCGCCGATGATCGCAGTTCGCAGTTTCTTTTGGCTGGTAAGGAAGAACGTCAGGGCCAGCAGGTTAGCCAGGACGAGAAACGGTATGTACGATTTGTAGTATTGTCCCGTTACAAAGAGAACAAGGATCGCCTGCAGCAGGCTGAGCCATAAGGGCGCGTCCAGGCGTCTTAGCAACAGAAATGCCAGCAGGCCTGATGCTGTCGAGACAGCATAAAAGTAGGCTCGCATCAGCAGCAGATTGGTCCCGAAGATTTTAAAAAGGGCGCTTATGGGATAAAACCATAAGACGTTGTAGCCGAGAGTGAGATCGACGAATGGTCTTTCGCCATGCATCAGCCGCTGGCTGATGACTGCGGCGTTGCCCTCATCGGCCAGGTTCAATCCGTACCGATAGATCAAGCTGTAGTAGATGAGCGCCAGTAAAACGAGGCCCAAACCCGCAAAGAAATTGTTTCTCCCTCGATTTAGCGCATCCATCAAATCCTCTGATGACAGGCCATTGCCGTATCCTGGCCTCAATGTCAACGGCGTGTCATCACTTCGATGGCGGAGATCCAAGCCATTGTTTTGATTTCCATCCAAAATGATGTAACGCTGAGAATTGTGAGCGCTACAAGAATAATCGACCCAAATATCACAATGGCCGGCCTTTTACGAGACTATCCAGGTGCTCAACGCGCCTTGTTCCAGGCTTACCACATCGGCGGTTGTTCCAGTTGTGGTTTCAGTCCTGACGAAACATTGGTCGCGCTCTGCCAACGCAACGAAAATTTGCCAGTGGAAGAAGTGATCGATACGATTCTTGAAGCGCATGACGCGGATCAAGCGCTTCAGATCTCGCCGGCCGATGTCTCCGAGCGATTAAAGCAAGGCGATGCGCTAGCTCTGGTTGATGTGCGCAGCCGTGAAGAATGGGACGCCGTTCATCTTCCGGAGTCGAAATTTCTTACGCAGGAATTAATGCAGGAAATCCTCTCCCAATGGCCGAAAGACAAGGAGATCGTTTTTATCTGTCATCACGGGATGCGTAGCCTGGATGCCGCTGCGTTTTTTGCAGGGCACGGTTTCCAGAAAGCAAAATCAATGAAGGGCGGGATCGACGCTTGGAGCACTGAAGTGGATCCCAATGTGCCGCGTTATCACGTGGAGTAACGGCACCAGCTTATGAGCGAAACGAAGGATTTTAACAAAAGAGTCGAAGAAGCGCTCCGCCATCCTAAGAATCTAGGAGAGCTCGCTGGTGCTGATGCAGTTGGAACGGTCGGCAGCGAAGATTGCGGCGACATGCTCCGGATGTGGGTGAAATTCAAAGAGGTTAACGGCAAGAGAGTCATCGATCGAGCCACCTTTCAAACCTTCGGTTGCGAGACTGCGATCGCGGTCGCGAGCGTTGCGACTGAATTGATCTCCGGCAAAACGGCGGAGGAAGCGCTGGCGATGAATGAAGAGCAGCTTTCTGCGCCACTCGGACCGCTGCCGCCGTTGAAAATTCATTGCGCTCAGCTAGTCGAAGGCGCTCTCAGGTCGGCACTTGCGCCCGAAACTGCTGCGCAGGAGTCGAAAACCGTTGCGCCGACGCTGCTACAACAATTTCAGGCAGCTGGCGAACAACCCAAAAAGATCGTTTTAGAATGAATCACAACACCGAAATCGAGCTCTCGAGGGATTGTGAAGCAATCCAGATTCCAGCCGGGTTAAAGACAACCATTCCCGCGGGGACTCAGGTAATTATCACGCAAAGTCTGGGCGGCAGCTACACCATCGCTTGCGATTTTGGACTGTTCCGAATCAGCGAGAACGATGTGGATGCCCTTGGCATCCAACCGCGCACCGCCCTGGAAAAGAAAGAGAAAGGCGGTGACAAGGTCTCAGAAGATGCCGTTTGGGATCAGCTACGGACTGTCTACGATCCTGAGATACCGGTTAATGTCGTCGACCTCGGATTGGTCTACGATTGTCAGGTCCTTAAGTCGCCTGAATCCGGAACACGAGTCGAAGTCAAGATGACCCTGACCGCTCCAGGTTGCGGAATGGGTCCGGCAATCGCTCAGGACGCTCGCTCAAAGATCCTTACCATTCCCGGCGTTGACGAAGCTGACGTTGAGCTGGTCTGGGACCCGCCCTGGAACCAGCATATGATCAGCGAAGCCGGCAAAATGAAGCTCGGCCTTATCTAAGTCGGTTCTTGATGACGTATCGCGATCCTTTCGACTCGCATGACCAGGGCCCATGATCCGGTAGGGTCGTCCCGTACCATTTTGAAAGCCCGAGGGCTGCCGTTGGTAGCTTGAGCTGACATCAAAATGGTGCGGGGCGACCTCGTGCGGCTGCCACCACCATGACCGCGATGAGGAACCGCAGATTCCACAGATTACGCAGATTTCTCATCGAAGGTTAGAGAAACTGTTTGATCCGCGTAGAGAAGATTTGAACAGAAGGCCGCAAAGGTTAGGAATCGCCTTTCAAATTCTTCTCTTTGCGACCTTCTGTTCGATCTGAACCTCACCGACATCTTGCACATTCCCTATTGCTTTCCGCAGCCTCATGACTATAGTCCGCGCTTCATTTGAGGAGATTTTTATGTCACAGCATCGCAGCCTGAAGGGCGCAAGCACGATTAAAGCCAAACGGAACGTGTTGAAACGGTTTGAACGGGTCGAACTGCTCAAGAAACGGGGTCAGTTCAAGCCGGGTGACAAAGTGATCGGTCTCCGCAAGACAAAGCCTGACGTTTGATTCTTTTTCGAGATCGGAATTTGCAAGCGTTGGTAGATTTATTTTACCAACGCTTTTTGTTTTTGTGGGACCGTGGCTATGCGACTCAACCGATTTCTTGCGTTAGCAGGCGTTGCCTCTCGTCGAGGCGCCGAGGACTTTATTCGACAGGGGCGCGTAACCATAAATGGCCAGGTCGCCACAAATCTGTCGTCGCAGGTCGAACTCTCGGACCACGTCAAGGTAGACGGCCACTTAGTTCATCCGAAACAATTCATTACTATACTACTCAATAAACCGCTCGGATTTCTCACGACGCGCTCGGACAAAAACGATCGTCGCACAATTTATGAGCTTATTCCGCGCAAGATGTCGAACCTGGCGCATGTCGGTCGCCTGGACAAGGAATCCGAGGGATTGCTGCTTCTAACCAACGACGGCGAGCTGGCGCTCCGCCTCACCCATCCGCGGTTCAAGCTCGAGAAGGAGTACCTTGTAACCTTGGACCAGGAATTCCGCCTCGAAGACCTGCCTAAGGTCCGCAAAGGAGTATACCTTGCGGAAGGACGAGCACGTTTTGACGCCCTCTACAAGGTGAACCCCTGTCAAGCCCGAGTAATTCTGACGCAAGGCATCAAACGCCAGGTCAGGAGGGTCTTTGCGGCCCTAGGCTACAAAATAAAGCGCCTGCAGCGAACCAGAATCGGTTCGCTCACCGATCGCAATCTCAAGCCCGGCACCTTTCGAATCCTCACCGCCACCGAAGTCGCCTCGCTAAAAGCAACAAACAGACCCGCCGCTTCATCTTCCTCAGCTCCCAGCTAACACGCAAGAGCTCGGATCCCTCCAGCACCAGCCTTGCGGGCGAGTCCGTTCCTTATTGACCAACATCTAGGGGCGAAAGGCTTTCGATAAACGAAGACTGGCCGGCGTGGATGTCCACTGGCTCATATCCCCGATTCCGGAACCAGGTCATTTGCCGTTTTGCATAGCTCCGCGTAAGCTGCCGGATTCGATGGATACAGGTCGCCTCGTCGATCTCGCCTGCCAGCAAAGAGCGGATCTGGCGGAAGCCAATCATCTGTTCTGCGGTTGGGCTTATGGTCGTTACTGCTGCGACCTCCTCTACAACACCGTTGGCGAACATCTCCAGGACGCGGCGGTTGATCCGTTCATAGAGTTCCTCTCGCGGGCGCTCCAGAGCCATTCTCGCGATAGCTGTTTTCTTTGAGGAGTGCATGCCGAAACTCGAGAAGGGTTGGCCTGTTATTATACAAACTTCTAACGCTCGAATAATCCTTCGTCGATTGGAACGGTCGATCCGGGACCAACAAACCGGGTCCCGTTTGTGTAACTGCTGCAACAGAGCCTCCGTTGGGAGCGGTTCTAGTTCGTTTCTCAGCGACGGATCCGCCGCCGGGAGCTCAGGTAAATCTTGCTCTAGGGCTTCAAGATAGAAGCCGGTTCCACCGACAACCAAAGGCACGATCGACCGTTGATTGAGCTCAGCGATTTTCTTTCGCGCAAGCGTCCCATAGCGATGGGCATCACACGATGCCGTCAACGGCAACTCGCCGATTAAGTGATGGCGGACCTGCTGCAGTTGATCGATCGACGGCTTACCACCAAG